>JACQYS010000008.1 GCA_016208105.1 Desulfovibrio sp. | reverse complement strand
ATCTTCAAAAATACCTCGATGAATTCTGCTACCGATTCAACCGCCGTTTCTGGCCTGGGCAGGGCTTCGACCGCCTCTTGAGGGCCTGCTCCAGTGCCACCCCTGTCACCTATGCGGAGTTAAGGGGATAGCCACGTAATTATTTCGCCTCCCGTTACTTCTTCGGTGGCAGTGGCGATCATGTTCGGAAGGTTGGTAACAGGCAGCAGATACTGGTGAAGCATGTTGGCGCCGACCAGGATCGCGAACATCGAGACCTGCATGCCTGCGTGGGACGGCAGAGATGCAACGGCCATGGCGTGGGCAATGACTACCGGAGTAAGAGCTGTGGTTTTCGGGCCCGCGCCGGTGAAGAGTACCTGCATACAAGTGATCAGCCAGATGAAGATGACCACCTGCAGGCGCACATCAAATGTGAGTATGGGGGAGAAAAAGGTCGCAGCAAGCCATTTTGCCGCGCCGGAACTGACGAGAATGCTCCCCATGGAAAGGCCCGCGCCGTAAACAATAAAAACCTTCCAGCTTACTTTCTTTTCCGTCTCCTTCCAGTCCAGGATCTGCTGCGGTCCGGGCAGGATCATGGCCGCTACGGCCATCATCGCTGTCAGGGTTGAATTAAGCCCGGTCAGAGAATCGGTGGCCCAGAGGCAGAGGGTGGTGAGAAAGACGACGAGGGCGTACTTCTCCTTTAAGGACATGGGTCCCATCTCTTTGAGAGTACGCGCTATTTCTCCCTGCCCGGCGGAGATGTCTTCAACTTCGGGCGGGAACATTTTGTACACGATGTAGGTCGAACCAAGCCCCATAAGCAGGGCCGGGGGGAAGCCCATGCGAAACCATTCAGCCCAGGTGATCTGGTAACCGGTAGCGGCCTGAACCAGGCTGGCGGTTATGGGGTTGGCCGCGTTCGCCGTCATGATGCCCACACAGTACATGGTGCCCGCGCTGGCAACGACGAAGAGCAGACCCTTGACCAGACTGCTCTGGCCTCTCTCGGCGCCGAAGGCCAGGCCCATCTGTGTGACCAGGGGCATGACCAGAAGCGTTTTCACGCCGAGCGACGGAATGAAAAATGACATGACAAGGGTGATGAGCGAAACAGCCCAATATAAATTCTTGGCCTTTTTGCCGGCCTTGCTGACCATGAAAAAGGCCATCCGTTTGGAAAGACCGCAGCTGTTCATTAAGGTGCCCATGATCATGCCGAGGGTGACAATCCATAATCCGTTGGTGGCATAACCACTGAGAGCGCTGCCGAGTTTGGCCGCACCCATGAGAACGAGCAGGATGACGATACAGAAACCGCTTTGGGCTTCGTCGAGGGCCTGGGATATCCACGATATAATAGCGAATGCGCAAACTCCGAGAGCGGCTTTGCCCTGATGGCTAAGGCCTTGTATGGGGGGCGTGGCGTAAACAATGATGAGCATAGCCAGCAGCCCGAGGGTGATGAAAAGAAGTTGTTTTTTTGTATACATGTTACCTCTCAGCGGCAGTTGCAAAAGCATTGCGATTTAAGATTATCCGCAACGGCAATATTTTAAGTTGTTACTGCAACGACAGATAGAGAAATCACAGATGAACGGTCGGTTTTGATCAAACACAGTCTCCGCGAGTAAGGGGCGATGGAACGGTCATGGCTGCCAGGAAGGTGATGGTCCGTTTGATCAAAATCGATTGAATTCCCTTGATGGACTGAACCTGTGGTTTCGTTGCCATCTTTCCTCCTCATGTCGGCGGTAAGTGTGTTCACCTGCTATGGCCTCTTTCCGCGGTCGTTTCTGTCCTGGTAGTTCAAGCAGCTTGTCCGCGCTGAGCTCTTTAGTTCAAGCTTTCGGTGTGAAGCTCGAAGGGAGCTCACTGTACTGGGTTTTCTAGGTATATTCACATGTTGCAAACTCCCAATGAGAACCCAGGGCAGATGGCCACTTTGTCTAGACCTTTCAGAGCAAAGGGCATGCCATGTCTCTGGCTGGAAGTAGAAATCGGGGATGTCAAAGTGTGTTTTTATAAGTTGCTTATGTTATTGAATATTATGTCTGGTGGTTGATAACACGAAGTGAAGCTTTCCTTGGGGTGTGTCTACAAAAGTAGACATGTAAACTGTCTATGGTAGACATGTATACAGAAGGCCTCATGAAGGCGGAGGGTGGCTGAGAAATTATGGCTTCTCGTGCCATCGAATTAGAGATTTGAAGGCCGGGCAGAGTTCACATGACTCTGTGAATAGATGTTATTTTACGCAGGTAGTCATTTGTCAGGACAGATGGAGAGGGGTAGATGGGGTTCATTCCTGAGTGTATTTAGATGTACTTAGAGTCCGTGGATGTATTTCTAGCATGGCTAAATCATTGGCATTCGTGTGAGTAGCTGCTGCCTCTCACGCCGCTAAAAGTGGTTCAAATCCGCTTGGGGACGCCAAAGAAATTCAAAGGATTACAGTGATATTGCTGTTAGCCTTTTTCTTTTTACCCCGCGCTATACACAGTGTGTTCGACCGAAATGGAAGGAGATGAATCGCACGGTTAGTTCAGATAATATGAGAACTCTTTGGCCGACATGCTTCTACCCGGAACATGATGAACAGTTACAAGGCAATGATATATCCATCAGCACTCTTTAAGGAGTGATTCAGCGTTCTTGGTCTCGAGGTCCGGCGTGTTGCTCCTTGCCGGTATTGTTTCTTCCCCGTTTGCGGCCAAACGAGGCCAGCATGCCGCAGGATGAGAACAGAGTGAAAATTACTAGGCTGATGCGCATGCTCTCCAAAAAATCGGGTAAGGACGCCTTGGCTACTGACTGCCCGTGCATGAGCAGGGAAAAGATCACCGTGGCCGTGGTCATGCTGGTGACCATGCCCAAGGTGCGCATGGTGCCGATCATGCCTGAGGCCACTCCGTACTGGCTTTGCTCCACGCTTCCCATGATGATCACGGTGTTTGGAGTGATGAAGACGCCGATGCCAAGACCGATGAGGGCGAGTTCGACAACGATCAGCCATGTCGGGGTGGCTGGGCCGATGGTGCAGGCTGCAAGCAAGAGGCCCAGACTGCTCAAGGCCATGCCCAGGTTGGACAGGCGAACGGGATGGACCCGGTCCGAGATGAGCCCGGCCACGGGCGAGACCAGCACCTGCATGAGCGGCTGCAGCAGCAGAAGAAGCCCGGCTTCGTGCGGGGACATGTCCCGCACGTATTGCAGGTAGAGGCTCATGAAGAAGGTAACGCCGAAAGTAGCGGCATAGGTGCCCATTGCCGCCAGGCAGCTCAGGCTGAAAAATCGGTTGGCCAAGAGCGTGGCCACGTCCAGCAGGGGGTGCTTGAGCCTGGTCTCCAGCACGCCGAAACCGAGCAGGCAGGCCACTCCGGCCAGCACCATGAGAACCGGAGCCATACCCTGACCCAGGTGCGAGGCCCCCACCATGAACAGGGCCAGGCCAGCAGCGTAGACAAGGCCTCCCAGCCAGTCCATTGTGCCGGGCTTGTCCGCGCGCCATTCGCCACGCATGCGGGTGAGGCACAAGAGAGAGCCCAGAAGGCCAAAAGGCACCACAGTGAGAAACACGAAGCGCCATCCCAGGTGGCTGGTGACGTACCCGCCCAGAACCGGGCCCAGCGTCAGCCCCGCGTAGGTGAAGGCACCCACTATTCCGAAAGCCCTGCCTCGTTTCTGGACAGGAAAAACCGAAGCCACCAGGGCCATGCTGCCGCACAGCAGGAGCGAGGCCCCGGTGCCCTGCAACAAGCGCAGGGCGATGACCACATCGATGTTGGTGGCGAATCCTATGGAACAGGTCAGAAGCGTGAACCAGGCGAACCCTGTGAGAAACACCTTGCGCCGCCCGACCAAGTCGCCCAGGCGGCCGAAGGTCAGCATGGTCATGGCCAGGGACAGGGCGTAGAGTTGCTCAACCAGGCCCAACTGTTGGGCCGAGGCGTTCAGCTCGTTTCCCATGGCCGGCAGGGCGACGCTCACTGAAGTGAGCATCAAGGGCACCATGAACTGGGCTGAACACACGGTGAACAACACCGCCAGGGGCGACACCGCCTTAGTTTCTCCCTTCACCCGGCCATCCTCCCAAGCGATTCCACGGCAACAACCGCCATGGGAACTAGTTTATATTAATGAGAAAGAAAAACAGTCTTTGTCCTGGTAATGTGGGGATAGGCTGATTGGGTGCAGGCAAACAGCATTCAAGAGGATGACGCCGAATTTGGTGATGGGCCGGGAGAAGAATACGCCATCAGGCAGTTGCCCAGGAAAAATCGTTCCAAGCCCGTTCTTGGCTAATAAGGCGAAGTCCTATGCGCCTATGCCTCCCATAAGGACGTATTTGGCCTCCATGAAATCCTCAATCCCCTCGCTTTCGCCATCCTTTCGTGAAGGCGGGCGGCGCGCTGCAAAGCGGTCAAACGCTTCCATGGCCCAAATGCATGGGAGGCGGTCTCGACGGCGGTTGCGGTTTCGGTGCGGCCTGCTTTGGGAGCGGTGCTTATGATCGCGCCGGATGCCGGGTTGTTCACCTCTATGGTCTTGCCATCGTTTGCGTTGGTCCACTTGCCGTCAAGAGAGCACTGGGTCTTGAAAAATTTTAAATTTCCGATCTGGAGTGCAAACTCCTTGCAGACGGGCATCGGACTCCATCGGAAACAATGATGTGCCACTCAATTGGAGAAGAGCTCGCCCCATTAATATCATCACTCCTGACGGCGTTGCGGTCTGCCTTGCCAAGCGAGTGCGTTCATCCTCCGCATATGAAAGGGCAGAAGTTGACGAAGGCATTATCGGGGATGCGTGTGTTGGCCTCGGCTAGCTGGTGGTCGACGAAGACCAGCGTCACCTGTTCCGGAGAAAGGCCAAGGTGTGAAATGAGCCAGCCCACGGTGGCACCTTCGGGGATGGGGTAGGAATGGGCGTTCTCAGGCGCATGCGCGGCCAGAATGCCCTCTAACTTGAGATGTATCCGCATGTACTACCCATAACCCTGCCGCATGAGCGATTACCAGCGGGGTAAAGACCGGGGCCGAAGCCCCGGTCTTCATACAAACACAGGGATTACGCCAGCCAACCCAAACCCAGGTCATGAAGCTTGCCAGGACGCGGGTTTCCGACTTCGTCCCAGCCCATCATTTCATAGTACATTTTAATGGCTTTGCCGAACTCCTCCTCGTCAATCTTGGCATCCTTGGCCGGACCTTCGGGGATGATTTGGTGCAAGCGTTTGAAGAGCTTGTCGTCTTTCGCGCTAAAGCCCTCACGGATGTTGAACATGCGGGCCATGACCACCGAACGTTCGGAACCGAGCATAAGTTCCAGGAGGCTGGTCTCCCAGCCCGTAATGGCTTTGATGGCTTCCAAGAGCTTGTCGTAGGTCAATGCGAAAATGGGGCGCACCACGAAGTTGCAGATGCCAAGAGTGTTGTTCATGGCCCACGTAAGCTGACCGGCCTTGAAGAAGGACACTTTTTCAGGCCCGTTATCCCGCACTACCGGAGAGCTCAATTGTCCAAGGGGAGCGATCAGGCGCCACCCCTCACCCTGGAAAGCCACGTCATGGGGGCATTCGATGTGGTCGGCACCGGTCGGGGACAGGGCGAAGCCAAGGCCCACACCGGTTTTGCCGCGCGGGTCGTGGAGGCCCGGTTCAAGCCCTTTTACCGTGAACGCATACTTCTCGGCCCCCCGACCTATGGCGGAGGCGGCCCGTTCGACACCCTGATTCAAGATGGCTCCGATTCCTTTGCCGTCCTTCATTTTTTCGAGCAGCCAGAGCATGCCTTGTGCGTCGCCAAACTTTACTACGCGACCCTCAGCGTCGTCAGGGCCAAGGACACCCTCTTCGAAGCACTCCATGGCAAAGGCGATGGTGCATCCCGCGCTGATGGTGTCCATGCCCCAGGCGTTGCAACGTTCATGCGCTTTCGTGACGGCTACGAGGTCTGAGACGCCGCACATGGAGCCGAAAGCGGCAAGGGTTTCATACTCCGCGCCGCCGTAACGCTCATCCATCTGGTCGTCGATTTTTACTTTGCGCTTGCAGGCTACGCCACATTTGTAGCAAGTCTCGCGACCCGTCTGGATCTTTTCGTATCCTGGAACTCCCAAGTTCTCAGCGCCCTCGAATATCCCCTCACGCCAGTTCCGAGTGGGAAATATCCCTTGTCCCTGCTGGGCCATGACGTGCATCGGTGTGCCGAACTTGCCCAAGTTGACGTTGGGCATGTGGCTGCGGATAGCTGCCAAATGCCATTTATTTAATTCAGCCAGGCCCTGGGGGTCTGCGTATTCGTACGGCTCCTGCGAACCGCGGCAGGCGATGGCCTTGAGCTTCTTGGAACCCATGACCGCGCCCATGCCGCATCGACCGTTGACATGGGCCAAATTGTTGATGACGCACGCCATGAGAGCCACGTTCTCTCCGGCAGGGCCGATGGAGGCCACCCGGATTTTTTTGTCTTTATGTTCCTTACGGATAGCATCCTGGGTTGGTGCGTTATCCAGGCCCCAGAGAAAGCCAGCGTCGCGCAATTCAACATTTCCGTCTTGAATCCATAAATAGACAGGCTTGTCTGCCGCGCCTCGGATGACGACGGCATCGAAACCGGAGAACTTCAGTTCCGGGCCGAAATATCCGCCAGCCTCTGCTTCGCCGAATGCGCCGGTGAGCGGAGACTTGGCGGCCACAGTGTAGCGACAGAAACCAGACAGAGGAGCCCCAGTCAGCACCGAACAGGCGAATACGAGCACGTTGTCGGGGCCTAGCGGATCGGTGTCCGGTTTTACATTATTAAGCAGATAATACGTGGCTAGAGCTCCTCCGCCCCAGTACCGACGGTAAAAAGTTTCACCCGGTTCTTCCACTTCCCATGTTCTGGTTGTCAGATTCACATGAAGTATCTTGCCGTTGTATCCGTGTGGCATGTTTTTATCCTCTCCAAATGGGCAATTCCTGTCCGGTGGTGGACACGGGGCTCCCTTCTCCGGCTACTTCGTCACCTTGTAGACGGCGTTGCAATCTTCCTTGCCATGTCCGGCGGCACTGGCCTTCTTGAACACCTCAAGCGCCGCGTGCATGGCCGGGAGCTCCATGCCCCAGGCGTCACCCATCTCGCAGCCGAGGCGCACGTCCTTGAGTGCCAGGTCGAGCCCGAAACGATTGTTGAAGTCCCCTTCAGCAATCCAGGGGCCGCGCACATCCATCTGGAAGCTGCGCGCGCCGGTATCCTGGAGCAGTTCGATGAGAAGCTTCTTGTCGATGCCGGCCTTCTCTCCGATCTTGATGCCTTCGGCGAGCACCACAAGATTGGTCATGCCCATGAGGTTGCTGATGAGTTTGACCGCGCAGGCGGCTTCGACCTGGCCCAGGTAGTAGGCTGGTTTGCCAATGACGGGCCAGATATCAGACAGCTTGTCGAAAACGGCCTTGTCGCCGCCGATGAACATCGGTTCCTCGGCCTTTTCTGCATGCCCGGGGGTCTTGCCCAAAGTGCATTGCAGAAAGCCTATTCCCCGCGCCTTGGCGGCGGTTTCCAGGGATTTGGAGGTGGCCGGGTCGATGGTGGAGAGTTCAACGTAAATGGCGCCGCCTTTTAACTTGGCGAGCAGTCCGGAGTCGCCGAGCATCACCCCGGTGACGTGCTGAGGCAGGGGCAGGCTGGTGAACACGAGGTCGCAGGAAGCCAACTCGTCCACATTGGCGGCGGCGTTGCCGGTGGTCCCAGCGGCGAGGGTACGATCAACGGCTTCCTTGCTCAGATCGTACACGGACACGCTACGGCCACTGCGGATCAGGTTCCTCGCCAAGGGGCCGCCCATCAGGCCTACGCCGATAAATCCGATCTTCATGACGCATGCTCCTTTCATTCTGGTTCAAGTTCTTGTTCAGAGGGTCGATCCCCCTGGTGCATTTCACGTCGCTCGGTGCGTCGCATGGACGCCTGGAATCAGATGTATTTCGAGCGATTCTAGATAGTTATATTAAATATTTTATATATTATAGAAGATTGTCCAATCAACATGATACCAATTCCATCAATGTCCCCTTGGCTGTTTGCCATGATTACAAGCGCGGTAAACCGCGACTCAGTCAACCTTTGCCTCTATGCCGCGGTCCAACCTCCATCGAGAAAAAGAACCTGGCCGGTAACGTAGGACGATGCCTGGGAGGCCAGGAAGAGCGTTATTCCGTGGATGTCCTCCGGCTCGCCGGTTCTTCCTATGAGGGTTTTTGATGCCAGGCCTTCGGCAAGTCCGGGTTGTTCGAAAAGCGGTTCAGTGAGCCTGGTCTTGAAGAAACCGGGAGCCACGGCATTGGCCGTGACACCGCTTTTGCCTCTCGACCATGCCTCGGCCATGGCCCTGGTGAGCTGCGAAACGCCCCCCTTTGATGCTCCGTAGGCCACGCTGTTTTCGAAAGCCCGGACACTTTGGAGCGAGGCGAGGTTGATGATGCGACCGAATCCACGGTTGAGCATGCTCCCGACAAGTTCCTTGGCCAAAAAGAACGCGGCACCAAGGTTCACCGCCAGAGTCTTCTCCCACGAGGCCACGTCCACTTGCTCCCAAGGCAGGCGCGGGTTCACCCCGGCGGCGTTGACGAGAATATCCGGTGGGCCGAATGGGCGAGCAGCTAGGTGAGCGAGTTCCGGGAGTCTGTCCGTGAGCGAGACGTCGAATTCGACACACGCGGCCTGGCCTGCGCAATCGCCGAGGTCTTCGACCGCTGTTTGCAGCCGTTGCGCGTTTCTGCCGCAGAGTACCACCCGGGCTCCGCCAAACGCCAAGGCCCTGGCCATGGCCAGCCCAAGTCCGGAATTGCCTCCGGTCACCAGGGCCACGCGCCCGGCAAGTCCGAATAGGCTCTCAATAAATGACATGTCTCTCGCCTGTGCTCGTCTTCTTCAGGGAATCATCGCAGAATCCGCAATGGCTTTCGGATATGGGGCTCATGGCCGAATAACCTACCACCATTTGATGCACTCCGTGACATGGTCGCGGATTTTCACGAATTCCGGATCGTCGTAGACGCGAGGCCTTGGCAGGTCGACGATGACCTCCTCCTTTATTGTGGAGGGCTTGGGCGAAAGGATGAGAATTCTCTCGGCAAGGTACACCGCTTCCTCGATGTTGTGCGTGATAAACAAAACCGTGGTCCCAAGCTCCTTCCAGATGCGAAGAAGCTCGTCCTCGAGATAGTATCGCAGTTTCACGTCAAGCTGGCCGTAGGGTTCGTCCATCAGCAAGAGATCGGGCTGAATGGCGAAGTTGCGGGCGATCACCACCCGTTGCTCCATGCTGGCTGAGAGCTGCTTTGGGAAGTAGCGGCGGTATTTGCGAAGCCCGACAAGGTCGAGCATGCTCTCGACCCGGCTTTCCACCTCCTCCTCGGGCAAGCGCTTGATGCGCAGGCCGAAGCGGAGGTTGTCCTCCACGGTAAGCCAGGGGATGGCCGATACTTCCTGGAAGACGAAGGCGATGTTGTGGATTTGAGGATTAGCAGGGACCCCGTCCACCAGGATATCCCCCTTGCTCATGGGTATGAACCGCGACAGGCAGTTGAGGAACGTGGTTTTCCCGCAACCCGTTGGGCCCACAATGCAGAGCATCTCGCCCTTGTATATGTCGAAGTTGATGTCTTTGAGCACCAGCAGGTCGTCATAGTACTTGGTGAAGTCCTCCACCTTGACCTTCACCTCTTTTCCAGACGCGTATTCTTCCTTCGTGCGCGGTATCACTGCTGATCCTCCTATAGCGCCAGGTCGGTATCGTTGGAGATTTCCTTACGCAGTTTCAGGAAGGTCGGGTCCGTGTATGCCCTGGGTTTAGGAACGTCGATCACGTATTCGTTTTTGACCTTCCCGGGCAGGGCCGACATGAGGACGACCCGGTCGCCCAGGTAGATCGCTTCCTCAATGTTGTTGGTGACAAAGAGAACGGTGCGTTGTTCCTTTTGCCAGATTTGCAGGATGTCTTTTTCCATGGCGTAGCGGGTTTGGGCGTCCAGGGCGCCGAAAGGCTCGTCCATAAGCAGGATGTCCGGGTTGTTGGCGTAGGCCCTGGCAATGCCAACCCGCTGCTTCATGCCTCCGGAAAGCGAAAACGGATAGGCGTCCTCGAAACCCTGCAATCCCACCAGCTCTATGTATTTCCTGGCCGTGGCGTAGCGTTCCTCCTTGCCCACACCGTTCACCATGGGACCGAAGGCCACGTTGTCCAAGACGGTCTTCCAGGGAAAAAGGGCGTATTGCTGGAAGACGATGCCCCTGTCCGGGCCAGGGCCGGTCATGGGCTGGCCATTTATGAGTATCGAACCCGCGTCGAGACCCAGCAGCCCGCCGATGCAGTTGAGCAGCGTTGTCTTGCCGCACTGTCCCGGTCCCAGGATCACAAGAAACTCATTTTCGCGCACGGTCAGGGAGACGTCATCCAACACCTGCATCCTGTGATTTTGCACATGAAAGGATTTCGAGACGTTCGTGCATTCGATTTTGGTTACACCAGCTCCCTGCGCCATGGGCACAACCTCCTCTCGATCCATCTGAATGTCGCTGCCAATAAAGCCCCAACCAAGCCGATTATCGCCATGCCCACGAGGATCATGGAGGGTTTGTTGAGGTCCATTCCCTGGATGATTATGAAGCCAACGCCCTCCCGGGCGCCGACGAGCTCCGCGGCCAGAACGCACATCCAGGACATGCTCAGGGCGTTCTGTACGCCTGCGAACACCGAAGGCAGGCTTGCGGGTATGGCCACATTGAAGAATTGCTGGCTTCTAGTGGCACCGAAGGAACGGGCGGCGTCCAGCAGCAAGGGATCAATGTAGCGCATGCCGGTGTACGAGTTGAGTATGAAGATGACGAAGGCGCCGACGAAACAGATGAATACCTTCGGCCCCTCGCCGATGCCCAGCCAGAGGATGGCTATGGGAATCCAGGCGATTGGCGGAATGGGGCGAAGAAGCTCGAAGATGGGCATGACGATCTTTTCGCATACCCGGCTCCAGCCCATGTACAATCCAAGGGGCAAACCGATGATTCCGGCCCAGAAATAGGCGATGAGCACCCGGCGCATGCTGTAGTATATGTGCATCCATATGCTGTTCCCGCCGATCTTGACGGTGAACATGCGCACGGCTTCATTGAAGAACATCTCCGGTGAAGGAAGCTGTTTGGTCCCTATGATCAGTGTCGTTATCTTCCAGAAGGTCAAAAAGATGATGGCCGAGCCGATAGGGGCCGCGATGGTAAGGAATTTGGTTTTGGCCTTGGAAGCAATCATAGGGTCAACCTCCTCGAAGAAGAGAAGCGGGCTTCGAATCGTGTGAGCCCCCAGGACATGAGCGCACCGAGAAACCCGATGGTCAGCATGCCGACGATGATGATGTCCGGCCTGGCCAGGCGCCGGCCAATCTGGATCATGTAGCCCAGCCCCTGGGAGGCGGCCAAAAGCTCAGCGGCCACGAGGGTCGTCCAGGCAGCGTTCAGGGAGAGCTTAAGCCCAGTGAAGACCATGGGCACGGCCGAGGGAACGCCAATCTTAAGGAAGGTCTCCCAGTTGGAGGCCCCATATATCTGGGCAACCCGGATGAGCACCGGGTTGGTCAACCTGATTCCGGTAAACGAGTTGATCACGCATGGCACGAATGCGGCCAGGAAGATGATGAAGGCCTTTGCCTGGAGTCCGATACCCAGCCAGAGGATGGCAATGGGAATCCAGGCGATGGGCGGAATGGGCCGGACAGCGTCGAACATGGGCCGGACCAGCAGGTTCAGCGGCTGATACCATCCCATGAGCAGCCCAAGCGGAACACCGATGACGGCCGCCGCAACAAACCCGCTTAAGGCCACGACCAGGCTAGTCACTGAATGTTCATACAGCAGCGCGCCATCCGGATTGGGGTTCATGAGCTTATCGAAGAATATGACCACCACGTCGCTTGGAGGCACCAACTGGTACGGCCCGATAATGCCCAGCCGACATATGAGTTCCCAACTCACAAGAAACAGAATGAAGCTTACAACCGATATCCAGTTTTCCCGTAATGAGCGCCGGTAGAGGCTTTCACGCTCCGCCTCGATCTGCGACGCGTCGGAGGTCGTTGTGATGGGCATCGTTAGCCGCCTTTCAGTTAGGGTAGTCCCCCGGGAAAGAGTGCCTTTCCCGGGGGAGAACGCGCTCTACTTTTTCGCGGCCCGCTTTTCAGCGAGCATTTTCATGAACTTGGGATCGATGAAGCAATTGGCCTTCACGTAGCGATCGTATTCGGCCTGCGAAATGCGCCCCTGATCCACCATGAACTGGGCGATGTCCTTCATCCATTTGGGTGCTTTGTCCGGATTGGTCAAAAGCTCTATCTGCTCAGTGACGTTGAAGAGGGGGCGGAGCTTGAACTCCTTGCCAACCTGCTCCGGGGTCATCTCAAGCCCGCAATAATCGTTGAAGTATTTGGAAAGGGCGCGTTCGCTCTGCTGCGGCTCACTTTTCATCTGTTCGATGCCGCGCATGTAGATGTCGAGCCACTCAACCACCTTGTCGGGATTCTTTTCCGCGAATTCCTTGCGAACGATGATGCCCCCGGGAACCATGACGCCGGCGCGGCGTCCGGAAGAAACCTTCTTCCAGCCCTTGGCCTCGGCCACGTAGCTGGAAGGGGCCCACAACTGGATGATGTCGCCCTCGCCGGCACCAAACGCAGCCATGGCTTGGCCTTGTTCCATGTGCACGATTTTGACGTCGCTATCCTTAAGACCCAGAGCCTTCAGGGTCGAAGTCAAGGCGTAGTGGCCGGTGGACACGGTGGTGGCAAGAATTCTCTTGCCCTTCCAATCCTCGGTGGTGCCCATGATTTCAGGATATTTCGGATTGGCGCCCGCTGTTTTCAGCAGAGGAGAGTCGGGGCGGACCCACAGGTCGTTGGTTTCGGATTCATCGTTGGAAATGCCAATCAAGAGCGCCCCGTAGCGCAGACTGGCCATCATGGTGGGAATGGTGCCGATGGCGCCAGCATCCCATTCGTTGGCAGCCAAAGCTTCAACTTGGGGAGCGCCTGAAGCGAAAAGCAAGTATTTCAGGTCGAGGGGAGAGTTAGCGGCTGATTTGTCTTCAATGGCCTGCCATGTGGGAAGCCCGTGCAAACAAGGCTGGCCACTGATGCGCATGGGAAACTTGTCTGCTGCGATGGAAAATCCGCAGGCTGTTATCAGTACTGCGAAAAGAACGGTTAAGGCAAATAGGCTTCTCTTCATGAGGAAAGTCTCCTTTGAAAATGTTTAAGCCCTGCTTCAATTCTTCAGCGCTACGGTTCCTCCCTTCGTATCAGTTCGTAAAAGGTTGATTCTGTGTATCTTCGTAATAAGAAAACAACGTTATGACATCGATGACGACACATTCGGTATAGAGTTCACAATCCATGGAGCAGTCTCTTGGGGGCGAATCATTTTTTTTGTGTCCCTGCTCAGTCCCCTGCTCCGTATATTGCTTCATGCTGCGTCTGTTTGTTCCATTCACCTCTGGCGGAAGGGTTTAACCGGCGAGCTCTCTCACGAGTCACGACGGAAGACGACACCTTCGAAGCGCTATGGAGCCAGTTGTCCAACTGCCCCCCTGACCTCATTCCGATTGTAAAAATATGTAATATGTCTTATGTAAGACTTGCAAGGGTAAAAAATATTCCCGCCATAACCGGGACGTTGCCGACATTACGCATGGCGGAGTTGTTTGTCTTTCTTCTCATTCATGCTCAAGGTGATTCACTCAAATAAAGCAAGGATAATGCCAGTGTTGCCATTCAAGGATGTGCGAAATGGATCTCGCGGTTAAACTCAAATATGAGCCAGAAATTGGTGGTGTGCGGCAAAAACGGGGTGATTTTATGATTGTTTGAGGATGAAGCCGGCAGGAGTAGTTAAGGCAAGTGCTGACAAAGGAGTTATTCTTAATAAGTATAGTAGTGCATCTTCAATATGTATTGCAAATATGCACGGTGGGATAAGGCGGCGGCTAGGAAAAATTGAAAAAACAGTTTGAAAATCCTTGCTTTATGAAAACAGAGCCTCCATTCTTCTCTAAACGCATTTGTCTTGCACATCTGCAACAAGATGGAACAGAGCAGGGATAAATCCCCTGAAATGCGCGGCCAGTCAGGGTTAGGCAGGATTGAGACCCTCAAAAAGCTAAAAGTCAAAATCAGTGCATAGCTGCAACAAAAACCAGGTGCCCAGAGCAGGTCTTATCCAAGGCTTGCTGCGGAGCGGTTTTCCCTGGAACACGGGGCTCACCTCAGGAACTCCAGAACGCTTCACCAATCGGTATCTTTACGCATCAATGACAGCTAACTTCTTGATAAAGGAATGTAAGCAGCCATGCTCCCTCAATATTTTGAGCAATTCCTCGATGCATTCAACGAAGCTGTTTGTATATCAGACAAAAACGGCGTCATAGTCCACCTGAACGCAAAGCACTCGGAACTGACTGGTTTGCCGCGCCACGAGCTCATAGGGAAGTCGGTTTTCGAATTGGTCGACCGCGGACATTTCGACGTTGTGCTCAACCCGTTCGTCATCAAGGAAAAGCGGCCCGCGACCAGGGTGCAGAACTTGGAAAATGGCACAAAGGTGGTTCTTGACGGGCACCCGATTTTCAACTCTCGCGGTGACGTAGATATGGTGGTGACATTTATCCGTGACGTGACCACCTTGCTTGAACTCAAGGAGCAGATTACCGCGCAGAAAGAACTCCTGGAGACATTCAAAAATCTTCAGAACCCAGAGTACGAAAAGCTCAAGAACAGTCCGAGGGTCGTGCACAGCAGGGCAATGAAGAAGGTCTTCGGGCAGATGGGAATCATCGCTGCCACGGACGCCACGGTACTCTTGTTGGGCAACACCGGGGTGGGAAAGGACGTGTTCGCCCGCAGGCTGCACGCCACGAGCCCGCGCGCGGACAGGCCCTTCATAAAGGCCGACTGCGGGAGCATGCCGGAAAACCTCGTGGAGACGGAGCTTTTCGGCTATGCGCCAGGCACTTTTTCCGGGGGGAGCAAACAGGGCAAGGCGGGCCTTATTGAAGCCGCCAACACAGGGACGTTGTTCCTGGATGAAATCGGCGAGTTGCCCATGACAATGCAGTCCAGGCTTTTGCGCGTGCTCCAGGATTGGGAGATCATGCGCGTGGGCTCAACGGTTTCCCAGAAGGTCGATGTGCGAATCATCGCCGCCACCAACAAAGACTTGGAACGAGAGGTCGCCGAAGGCAGATTCAGGTCAGATCTGTATTACAGGCTTAAGGTCGCGGTGATCCGCATCCCGACACTTGCCAAACGCAAGGCGGATATCCTCCCCCTGGCGCATTGTTTCCTGGAGTTCTACAGCTCCAAGTACCGCCGCTCCATGACACTCTCCCCTGGAGCGGAATCCGTGCTGACCGAATATGAGTGGCCTGGCAATGTCCGCGAGCTGGAAAACCTTATTCATGGGCTCGTAGTGACCATCGGCAAGAACGTAATTGAAGCTCGCGACCTGCCCATCGCCCGTTCCGCGACACGAAAGAGAGATCTTGCAGCCAAAGTCATCCGGGACGTGGACATCGAGGGCAAGTCCTACAAGGATATCTTGCGCGAACTGGAAACCAGCATCATTCAGACAGGGCTCAATAAATACGGCTCAATCACGGAAGTCGCCAAACACTTCAAGGTGGACCGGACAACCATTTTCCGCAAGGTCAAGGAGATGGAGAAGTATGCCGCGTCTGCGGCCGAGAAGGTTTGATACTTCCTGTGAGAATTCGCGTGAGCGAGCTTCATAACCTCGCCAAGTGATGTGAAGCCAATGGATAAGTAAACAGGATTCCCGCATTCTAACAGGTATTATCCAGTTTTGCTGTTTTTGGAGGAAAGCCCCGCGCCAAGTCCCACACCGAGTTTGAACAGTGCAGGGTAGGGAGAGTCGAGTATTTCTGCCGGCCTCTAGGGAGCGGATGAACCACCACAGGCCCGCTTCATTGCCGCACCGACATAGTTCGCGATCTCATGGGCAAAGGGGGCGAAGAACTGCAACCGGGTTAGGTCGATCTTTGTGGACAGGCGTGTCAAACGCAGCAGATCACCGCTATCCTCCGCTTCATGGGGCCAGATGCCTGCAAAGAAATAACCCGCTTCTTCGGCTTGTTCACAAATAAGGGGGGTTTCAGGCTGCGCCAAGGGAAGGTCAAGGCATATCAGGTCTGCTCCGGCAATATCTATCAGATCAAGAGTGGCGCGCAGAATCTCTCGCCACTGTCGGCTGTCGGCATCTTTGACTAATATCATGCCCTTGTTGTCTTGCTTGTTGAAGGAAACCGCATAGCTCCCCTGGGTGCCGCGCCGGGATGGTTCCCCCGGAATTACGGGCCGTTGGAGATTCGCGTAGATATGCCGGACGATTTCCCTGTGCCGTGTAGGGACATGAACAGAGGCAGGGGGGGGAGCGACGAGATACTTGAAGCAGTGCAGGAACGATTCGCGTTGCGGTGGTTCGGTTTCCAGACCCAAAGCCTTAAAGCCGAACGGAGAAATGGTAGCCAAATCCAACCCGCAGGGTTGCGCGCCAAACTTTGCCACCTCCCGCTGACTGATGGCGTGGCTTGTCACGGCACCGAACGACAGTCCGAACAGGTTCATTTCCCGCGCCTTGGCGGCCAGGGCCTCGGTCAAGTCAGCTTGCAGCCCTCGCCCCCGATGGGGGGGCGATACAGCCAGCGCTACCATTTCAGCCATGGCGGCCGGGCCAGAGCGCAGCATGCCGACATGGCCCACCACTTCTCCATTTTCCGCGACAGCCACATAGCTGACGAGCCTCCCCTCCTGCACCAGTTCGAGCAATCCTTCGGGCTGGTAGAACTGCTCGAAACGGTAGGTATATCCATAGGTCAGCCAGAACATTCGAGAGACCTGCAAGGCGTCATCAGGGTGCAACGGCCGTATCGCGTATCGTTGCATGGGAGCCTGTGGAGTTTCCACCGGCTGGGGGGCTGCGGCCTGGACGGTACCATTGCCGGGCAAGCGCTTTACCAGCCGTAGCTCCTTCCCGTGTTTCCCCTGATTGATCCAGTGTACCTCATCAGCCGCATGGTGAATGAGTTTGAGTCCCAACCCGGAGCCGGCAGCCGATTCCCGGGCGGTTTCAGCCGCCGGTTTATCAATCCGAGCTGGATCGAACGGCAATCCTTCGTCACCAAAGGAAAGCCTGAGTTCGCCCCCGGCAATTTCGCCATGCAGAAAGACGCCACCATTGGTACCGTCGGGATAGGCGTGTTCGCGAATGTTCAGGAAGGCCTCTTCCGTCGCCAGCTCAAGAGCTAGGATGTCGCGTCCGGATAACCCGCCAATCTCCGCCAGTACCCGAACGCTGCCTTGAAGCAGGGGCAGAAACCGGTTGTCCGTTGTAACATGCAGCTTAGTCTTCAGGGAGTGCGGCATCCTAATTTCTTGCCTACCCGGACAAACCGGAAGTGCCGAGCACAGTCGGAGCGCTGCTGCGGGCGGTTTCCTCCCGGAAGGTGATGGACGACGTAGGCACCACCATGTCCTGGAAGGCCAGAAGGCTCACGTTGCGGATAGTTTCGGACCCCACGGGTGTGACCACTACGTTGCCGGAGGCGTTGCGGACGAAGTTGTTGTCTAAGAGGCTGTCGAGAAAGATTGCCACGTTAAACCCCGGCCCGCCATCCAGGATGTTGTCACCCGGGCCCGAGTAGAGCAAATCGTTGCCCCGCCCCCCGTAGAGGAGGTCGCCAATTCCGTTGCCCAGGAGCAGATCGTTGCCGTCGCCTGCATATGCGGCCTTCACGGTGGTCTGGGGGGTGATAGTGAAGTTGGTCTTGTCGATGGTGCTGGTGGTGCCCGGGTTGAGGTTAATGATCGAGTCGGTCGTGACCGGGGAGGCGTTGATTACAGCGGTACCTGAAGGATCGTTCAGCACTGTGCGTTTGGGGTCCTGCGCGGCGTAGTAGCTGTATTCGTTGGTGAAAACGTAAGGAAGGGAACTGGTTGAGGAATCCCTGCCCCACAGGACAAGCTGCCAATCCCCAAGTTGTCCGCTCTGTCCGTTATTGACCGTGTCCTGCACGGAAAGGGTCCAGTTCCCTGTGGATTTTTCCCCGAGAAACTGGGTGGAGGTCATTGAATAGTTCTGAGGAAAAGGCCTGCGTATGGCCTCCTCTTCGTCAGGGTCGACGGATTCCGGGGTGGTCAGCAGCACGCTTTTGGTTCCGGACGGCGAGGTCAAGCTGATGGTCAGATCCGAAGCCAGGGGATGGTTGATGTTGAGGATAACCTCGGCCCGTTCCACCTGCTCCGGGCTGGTCACGGCGATGGAGGAGTTCACACCCGCGCCTCCAGTAGGAATGGCTTGCCCAACTTGAGCCGATCCTCCAACCTTGAGAACATTCACCGCCGTACTTTGGCTGGTCCAGGTTTCGGCAAGCCTTACGGCTGCATGGGCGTCCACCAACCCGTAGCCCACATCGTTGTTGACGTGCATGCCGCCCCCGTTCCAGTTGGTGGCGGCGTTGATGGTCCACTGGGCGGATATATCGGTGTTTCGAGCTGTGAGCGCCAGGATGTCCTGCACGTCACGGTAGCCGAGCTTCGGATTGGCCTGGAGCATGAGCGCGGCCACGGCCGAGACCTCAGGTGCCGCTGCCGAGGTCCCGCTGAAGTCGAAGGAGTAGTCGCCGCCTGGAGCGCCTTTTTCCGTCAGCCCCTTTCCCACAAGCTCCGTGGTGACGATTCCGCCGACCCGGCCCACCTCCTGTAATACGGTGGGCTTGGCCCAGTCCGGGTTCTGGCTGCCCTCTGCAGCGGGTTCTTGGGTTTTTTCTCCCGCCGGGGTCTCCTGTGGGTCGTCTCCACCGCCGCCTTGGCTGAAATTCGCGTCCGGATCGTCGCCGCCCTCGCCTCCATCAGCAACCGGGTCTCCCGGCCCCTCGTCCGAATCCGGTACGCCGTCGTGGTCCGTATCCACATTGGCGTAGATGACGTTCAGGGATGGCGCGCCTACCAGGACGCTCGAACCCGGGGTGCTGTACGACGCAACACGCCCGTTGTGGTCGATGGCGGCCACGGCGATCGTATACGGGGAGTTGGACCAGTTCTGGCTGTTGGTGTTGGCCCCGGTAAGGCGGTCGTTGCCAGCCGAGAACACCACAACCGTGCCGAGCCCTCCCCGCCCCTTTGTGGCGGCATCCGCCAGGGCCTGGCCAGCGGCCGCTGCTTCCGGGGTGCCATCGGTGAAGCTGGTGAATTCGTGGAGATCCCCGCCCCAGCTGTTGTTGGCCACGTCGTAGTGGGCGGCGGCATACTCGAATGCCTTGGCTTCATCATTGGCCGCCATGTCCGGTCTGCTCGGGCCCAGATAGAGATAGACTGATGCCAGGCTGGCGTCCGGTGCTATGCCGGTCAGGCCGATGGAGTTGTTTGGCACGGCGGCGATCTCACCGGCTACGTTCATGCCGTGGTTGTCGCCTGCGAGCACTGGTTGGCCGTCGCCTGTGGGCTGGGCGGAAATACTTAAGGATGGCAGAACGTTTCTCGCCAGGTCCGGGTGGTCGAATTCGATTCCCTGGTCGAATACGCCGACCACTACCCCTTTTCCGGTGTAGTCTTTCCAGACGTCGCCCAGATTCAGGTCGATGCCTGGAGTGCCGCCGGATTGGCCGGTGTTGCGAATGTACCACTGGGAGGAAAAGAGGGGGTCGTTTACCGTGGTGCTCATGTTGACCAGCCCTGGTTGGTATTAGAAGCAAGAAACTATGGAGTTCAATTTTCTTATCATTCCAAAGGAATCCCTGCAATCGCCTCACTAGACGAATGAAATGATGGAGGTCTTCCTGGCAAAACGTCTGTTTGCTGGAACTGGCGGCATTGTAAGAACGTAATGGGATTAAGGAATACAAAACATATCGTGAGCATCGGTCTCGTCGCTTGAGAGGTCGCGCCGGATAAAACCCTCGAACCTGGCTGGTTGGCGAAGAGGGAAAGCGCGGAGCACCACGATCATCGGCAAGAGAAAGGAGGGAGTGTCGGCAGGGCATGCCAAGCCAAGAAGAAAGCCTTGTCAGGCTTCAGTCCATGGTGAGGTGGCCTGACTTGTGCGATCGTTTTCACCTCTTCACCTTTTGCGGGGCCCGCTCCCAGGAGCAAGCCCCGCTATCAAGCGATTAGGCCATCGACTGGATTTTAGCGATCAGTGCGTCAGCAACCTGAGTCGTGGTGGCCTTGCCTCCCAAATCCGGGGTGAGGGTCTTGCCTTCTGCCGTGACTGCCTTGATGGCCTCTTCGATCAGTGCTCCGGCGCGCTTCTCGCCCAGGAAGTCGAGCATCATTGCGCCGCTCCAGGCCATGGCGATGGGGTTGGCTATGCCCTTGCCGTAGATGTCCGGGGCAGAGCCGTGCACGGGCTCGAACATGGAGGGGTAGCGGCGCTCGGGGTCGATGTTGCCGCTGGCGGAGAGGCCCAGGCTTCCGGTGATGGCGCCGCCAATGTCGGTGAGGATGTCCCCGAACAGGTTGGAGGCAACCACCACGTCCAGGGATTCCGGCTTGAGCACGAAGCGGGCGGCCATGGCGTCCACCAGCACGCGTTCGGTCTTCACATCCGGGTACTCTTTGGCCACTTCGTCGAAAATCTGGTCCCAGAAAGTCAGGGTATGCTTCTGGGCGTTGGATTTGGTGGCGTGGGAGAGAAGCTTGCGTGGCCGTGAACGGGCCAGCTCGAAGGCGTAGCGGATGACGCGCTCAACGCCCGTGCGGGTGAACACCGACGTCTCAACAGCGAGTTCCATGGGCTGGCCGGGATGCATGCGCCCGCCCGCGCCCGCGTATTCGCCTTCGGTGTTTTCACGCACCGTGATGAAGTTTATGTCGCCCGGCTTTTTGTCTTTGAGGGGAGTGGGGACGCCGGGAAGCAGGGTGGTGGGGCGCAGGCAGATGTACTGGTCGAAGCCCAGGCGGATCTTGATCAGCAGTCCATGAAGGGAGACGTCGTCCGGGACCAGCTCCGGATAACCAACCGCTCCGAAATAGATGGCGTCGAAGGGCTTCAAGATATCCAGGCCGTTGGCGGGCATCATCTCCTTGTGCTCCACGTAGTACTCGCATCCCCATGGGAAGTATTCGTAATCCATGCTGAAGGTGCCGCAGGCCTTGGCGGCCGCGTTGAGTACGCGCACACCCTCGGGGGTCAGTTCCTTGCCAATGCCGTCGCCAGGGATGACAGCTATTTTGTATTTTTTCATCTCGTCCTCCATTTTTCTGTTACGAGGCGTTCTTAGTCCATATTATTGGCATCGTCCGCTAAGAAATGAAATGCAAAAAGCCACTATTGATCAGATGACTGTAATAATTTGCGAACCATGCCAGTAGACATTGTGCCGCATTGCGTTGCTATGTAGATTCTGGGCGGAGTACTACATTGACTTCCTCGTATGTTTTTGGGATTGTATAGACATGAATGGCAGGGGGTGTCCCTTCTGCTGATGAAAATCCATGTGGCTTGTGTGTGCATATCCTTGAAGCAATCCGTGAAACGAAAGGAGATGCTGATGAGAAGACATCTTGTGAGCTTGCTGTCCGCTTTGGCAGTCGTGACAATCCTGGCCGCGGTCCCAGCCTTCGCTGCCGCCAAGGAAAAACCTCTTCCGGTGGTTCAGCTTATCGCCACGGGCGGCACCATCGCCATGAAGATCGACCCGGTGAAAAACGCTCCGGTTCCGGCGATTTCCGGGGAGGACCTTTTGGCCACGGTGCCTGAGATGGGCAAGGTGGCCACCATCCAGGTGCAGAACATCTCCAACGTGCCGTCGGGCTACATGGACCCGCCCCGGTGGGTGGAGTTGCAGAAGGCGGTCAGCGCTGCCCTGGCCAAGCCCGAGGTGGCCGGGGTGATCGTTTCCCATGGCACGGACACTCTGGAGGAGACGGCGTACTTTCTGGACCTGGCCGTGAAGAGCGACAAGCCGGTGGTGCTCATCGGCGCTCAGCGCAACGCCTCTGAAAGCGACTTCGACGGCCCCCGCAACCTCCTGAACGCAGCGAAGATATGCGTGGCTCCCGAAGCCAAGAACAAGGGTGTGATGCTGGCCATGAACGGGCAGATAAACGCCGCCCGCGAGGTCACCAAATCCCATACCTCCGATGTGGAAACCTTCAAGTCCGGCGACTTCGGGTTCCTGGGCAATGTGGACAACGACAGGGTGGTCTTCTACCGGGCCCCGGTGAGACGCCAGCACATCCCGGTGAAGATGGCCGAGCTGCCCAAGGTGGACATCGTCTATTCGTACGGCGGGGCTGACGGCGGCCTGATCAAGGCGGCTGCAGCGTCCGGCGCCAAGGCCATCGTGGTGGCTGCTCTGGGCTGGGGCAACGTGAACCCGGCCATGTACGAAGCCGTAAAAGAGGTGGTGAGCCAGGGTACGGTGGTGGTCATTTCCACCCGCGTGCCAAACGGGCGGGTGCTGCCGGTGTACGGCTACATTGGCGGCGGCAATACCCTCAAGGCGGCTGGAGCCGTTTTCGCGGACAACCTCTCGCCCCAGAAGGCCAGGCTTTTGACCATGCTGGCTCTGCAGACCGTGAAGGGGCAGGCCGAGTTGCAGGCTCTCTTCGACAAGTAGACCCGGCCTTAGAAAGCTCCCCGGACAAAAGAGAACGACGCCCCCCGGCAGGAATGGCAGCGCAGGACGCTGCAGCCGGGGGGCGGTCGTCGGGGGGGCGTGCATGATACCAAAAAAGGACCGGAACCTTTTGGTCTTAGCAGGGACCCCGGCTGGGCGGGGCGAATGTCCCTCAAAGGTCTGGTCCGTCACGGGCACTCCTGAAGCCGTCCGCCATGGAGCGAGCATTTCACCGGCTCGCGGGATTGATTCCGACGCTTTACTTGATGAACCGCACCTGGCTTCCAATCTCTTCAATGATGGGAGCCTTTTTTGCGTTGAAGTTTGCCTTGTTGGCCTCGAACAGGTTGTTGCCCTTGGTGTCGATGGAGATGATGAGCGGACCGAACTCCTTCACCCGGCAAACCCAGAGCGCCTCGGGCATTCCCAGGTCCTCCCATTCCACCCTCTCGATCTCTTCAACCTCGGTGGCGGCCAGAACGGCGCAGCCGCCCGGGAACACGGCGTGGAGGGCCTTGTGGCGTTTGCACGCCTCAGCAGTGTCTGCCCCCATGCCGCCCTTGCCCACGATGAGTTTGACTCCGGTTTCCTCGATGAAGCGGTTTTCAAAACGCTCCATGCGCATGCTGGTGGTTGGGCCGATGGAGATCATCTCCCAGGAGTTTCCTTTTTTCACCACGATGGGGCCCGCATGAAAGATGGCGAGTCCTTTGAGGTCGACAGGAAGTTCGCGTTTAAGTTCGATCAACCTGCGATGCCCCACGTCGCGGCAGGTGACCAGAAGGCCGTTTAAGAACACAACGTCGCCCACATTCAGGGACTCGATGTCCTCGCTCTTGATGGGAGTGGTTAGGACCTTTTTCACAGCGTAGCCCCCTTGTGCGAGAGAATTTCGTAGGACAGGTCCGCATTGATGCGGATGGTGCCCCTCCTGTGGGCCCAGCAGCCCACGGACACGCCCACGCCGATGGTGGACGGATGCCGGGCCGAGGATTCGATGTGCACCCCGAGCACTGTAGATGCGCCGGAGAGCCCCTGAGGTCCGATGCCTACGTCGTTCAAACCCTTCTCCAGCAGTTTTTCCATTTCCGCTGCCCTTGGATCGGGGTGGCGAGTGCCGATGGGGCGCAGGATGGCCCGCTTGGAGAGCATGGCCGCTGTTTCGACCGATGTGGATATGCCCACGCCGACCAGCAGGGGCGGGCAGGCGTTCACCCCATAAGACGTTATGACGTCGAACACGAACTGGACCACTCCCTCGTAGCCGGCCGAAGGCATGAGCACCTTGGCCGCTCCGGGAAGGCTGCACCCGCCGCCGGCCATGTAGACCTCGATGGTGGCCGAGTCTTCACCGGGAGCGATGTCCCATTCGACCCAGGGGATACGCGAGCCTGTATTGTCGCCGGTGTTCTTTTCAATGAATGTTTCCACTGCATTGTGGCGAAGGGGGGCGTTGCGGGTGGCTTCCCGGACCGCGTCTCCGAGAATGGCCTTGAGTTCCCCTAAGAGCGGGAAGGCTGACCCGGCCCGAACGAAGAACTGTATGACGCCTGTGTCCTGGCAGCAGGGCCGGTCGAGGCGGTCCGCTGACTCCAGGTTTTCGAACATGGAGTCGTAGACCACCCTGGAGAGGGTCGACGTCTCGCGCTCCCTGAGTTCAGCCAGCTTGTCCAGCACGTCCTGGGGAAGGCGCTTCCCCATGTAGCCGGTGAACCTGGCCATGATATCGGTCAAGGACCGTATCGCTTCCTGCTTGTCCATGCGCAAGCTCCTTGCGTTTCAGCATGCCGTAAAGCGGCACGTTCGGTTGACCCGCGTTCAGCAGGCCTCGCCTATGACGGCGAGTTGTTGCTTGATTTTTTCAGCGCTACTGACCAGGGCGGCACGTTCGCTGTCGGTCAGTTCGATTTCCTTGATCTCCTCCACCCCGTTGGCACCAAGCTTCACAGGCACACCCACGAAGGTGTTCGTGATGCCGTATTCGCCGGTAAGGTAGGCGGTGCAGGGCAGAATCTTCTTCTTGTCCATGATGACTGCGGCAACCATCTGGATAACGGCCGAGGCAGGGGCGTAGAACGCGCTGGTGTGCATGAGGCGGATGATCTCCGCCCCGCCGTCGCGGGTGCGTGCGATGAGCTCCTCGAGCTTTTCGGGGGGCATCATCTCCGTGACCGGGATGCCGGCCACAGTGGAATAGCGCGGCACGGGCACCATGCCTTCGCCGTGCTCGCCGAGCACCATGGCCTGTACGTTCTCCACCGAGACGCCAAGCTCCTTGGAGATGAAGTACTGGAATCGGCAGGCATCCAGGATTCCGGCCATGCCGCTGATGCGGGTACGCGGAATCTGGCCCGCGCGCATGGCCACGTGGCACATGACGTTGAGCGGGTTACTCACGATGATGTAGAAGGCGTAGGGGCTGTACAGGGCGGCCTTGGACACGCACTCGTGCACGATACCCGCGTTTATCTTCAGCAGGTCGTCGCGGGTCATGCCCTCCTTGCGGGTGGCCCCGGCGGTGATGACCACGATCTCGGAGTTTCTGGTCTGCTCCAGGTCGTCCCCCGAGACGCAGACAGGCTCCAAAAGGTCGACTGGGCTGGCCTCAAGAATGTCCAGGGCAATGCCCTCCGCCTTGCCCGGGTCCCTGTCCACCAGCACGACCTTCTTGCAGAGCTTCCGTTCTATGAGGCGCCTGGTGACGGCACCGCCCACATTGCCCGCGCCGAACACTGTAATCTTGCTCATGGGAATGTCCTTTATAATGACATTTCTTGTGCGCGCCTGGCTGGCGATCCGTGGAAGACTCCCACGGATCGTCCAGCCCGGAAGAGAGGATTCCTATGGTTTGAGCATCATGAGGTAGGGGAAGCCCACACCCAGGTAGACCACGAGGTAGATCATTCCGAAGATGAACCCCAGGGTCCAGAATTCCTTGCGGCTGATGTAGCCGGATCCGTAATAAACGGGACTCGGGCCGGTGGCATACGGCGTTAGGATGCCCATGAGCCCGAGGGTGCCGCAGAGCAGGATGGACACGGTCTTCATGGGGATGTCGGGCACGGCCATTGCCGTGGCCAGGATCACGGGCAAGAGAGCCGTGGTGTGGGCGGTGAGGCTCGCGAACATGTAGTGGACCAGATAAAACATGGCCACCAGGCAGATAATCAGGGCGCTGATGGAGAATCCCGCCATGGACGCCGCAGCCGATTTGGCGAACCAGGTCAAGAACCCGACCTTGCCCAGGCCGTCGGCCATGGCCACCAGCGTGGCGAACCATGCCAGCACGTTCCAGGCGGTCTTGTGGCTGGTCACATCCTGCCAGGTGATCACCCCGGTTATTACCATCAAACAAAGCGCCATAAGGGCCACTGTGGTGGCGTCGAACATCTTGCCGCCGAATATCCAGAGCACCAGGGCGAATACGGCCAGGCCGGCCATGGTCAGCTCTTGTCGGGACAGAGGGCCCATTTTGGTCAGTTCATCGCCCGCCCACTTGGGTGCGTCTTCGCTTTTCTTCAGGGTGGGCGGGTAGATGATGTAGGTAAGGAAAGGCACGGCCAGGAAGAGAATGATGGTTGCCGGGGCCAGTGCCACGAACCATTCCGTCCAGGAGAAGGTGAGCTTGGTGGTCTTCTGCAGAAGGTCCAGGGCCAGGAGGTTGGGCGCCAGCGCCGTGAGGAACATGGTGCTGGTGACACATGTGGTGGCCATGGCCACCCACATCAGGTAGCCGCCTATCTTGCGGGGTTCGTTATCCGGGGTGCAGCCGTAAAGGGGCGGGATGTTCTTGATGATGGGAAAGATTGTGCCGCCGCTTCTGGCCGTGTTGGACGGGGTGAAGGGGGCCAGAGCCAGGTCGGCCAGGGCCACGGCGTAGCCGAGGCCAAGCGTGCTCTTGCCCAGGTGCTTGATAAGCACCAGTGACAAACGTTTGCCGAGTCCGGTTTTTTCATACCCCATGGAGAACATGAAGGCCACGAAGATGAGCCAGACAGTACCGTTGGAGAAGCCGGACAAGGCCCATCTCAGCGATTCCGAGGTGCTGGGGGGGACGCCGATTTTTGCGGGAACCAGGCGCAGAGCCGCAGCCAGCGTTACACCTATAAGGCCGATGGCGGCTGCCGGAAGCGGTTCAAGGATCAAGGCGGTAATCAGGCCGACGAACAGGGCGAAATACTGCCAGGCAGAGGGTTCGAGGCCTTGCGGCGTTGGGATGAGCAGTATGAGCCCTCCAACTACCAGGGGAACAGCTGCTTTCCAGTCGAGTTTCATGTCTGGCTCCTTGGCGTTTCGCTTCCGGTTTCATACCGATACGTTAGAATGGGACACGGCTTCTATGCCAAAACAATAGCAGAATGTGTTCCAACGAGTTTGTTGTTGTAAATCATGGTGTTATGCTGCAAGTCTGTGAGTTGTGAAACGCTAGTGTTTCAGTTAGTCACAAATTGTTTCAAAGCGTTTCGTCATGCCGGGGAGAATATGTCCACCATCGCTTTTGTTGCGCTCCACACCAAGATGCTTGAACAAGCGAGGGACGTTCTGAAAGTCCATCATCCGGATGTTCGCTTGGCCAAAGGGCTTATGGGCGAAGCGGTCGGAGTGGTCCGCAAGCTGGCAGCAGACGGGGTGGAGGTGGTCATCTCCCGAGGGGCCACGGCCAAGATCATCGAGGGGGCTCTGCCGGACATATCGGTGGTGGACATTTCCTCAGGCGGTATGGACCTCATCAAAGCTCTCTATGAGGCCACCCACAAAACCGACCGGATAGCGGTGGTGGCCTTTCCCTACATGACCGGCGGGGTCAAAGAGATGGGGCGCATGTTCGGAGTGGATATTGGGGTTTACGAATTATTCCGCGAGGAGGATATCGGCCCGCAGATCATAAAGGCAAGGGACGAGGGTGCCGCGATTGTGGTCGGCGGATTCATCATGGCCCAGGTTGCCAAAGAGCTCGGTGTTCCCTGTCAGCCGGTCGAGACCGGCCCCAGAAGCATTCTTTCCGCAGTTGAGGAAGCCAGGCGCATCGCTCATGCGCGGGCTGTGGAAAAAACCAAAAGCTCGCTCATGCGCGCGGTGCTCACCTCCACGGATAACGGAATCGTGGCTGTAGACCGGGACGGGACGGTTACGGTGTTCAACCCTATGGCAGGGCGCATGCTGCGCCTGACCGAGGCCGACGCACTGGGCCGCCCCATCGCCGATGTTTGGCCAAGGCTCGGGCTGGACAAGGTGCTCGACACCGGGAAAGGGGATGCCGGACAGATAGAACGTGTCTTCGACCAAGAAATAATGTGCAACAAGGCAGCCATCACCGTGCGCGGTGTGACGGTTGGCGCGGTGGCCACCTTCCACGACGTGCGCCAGATTCAAAAGATGGAAGCTACCGTAAGAAAAAGCATCCTGGCTTCCGGCCACGTGGCCACGGTGCGTTTCAAGGATATTTTGGGCACCAGCGAGATTTTGCGCCAAGCAATCTCCATGGGTATCGACTTCGCCCAATACGACGCCACGGTGCTCGTACGGGGAGAGACTGGAACGGGCAAGGAGCTTTTCGCCCAGAGCATCCACAACGCAAGCGACCGCTCCGCTGGACCGTTCGTGGCAGTGAACTGTGCGGCCTTGCCCGGGCAGCTCCTGGAGAGCGAGCTCTTCGGCTATGTTCAGGGTGCGTTCACCGGCGCCAGCCAGAAGGGAAAGCCGGGTCTGTTCGAGCTGGCCCACGGTGGGACGATCTTTTTGGACGAAATCGCTGAGATGGATGCCGGGATTCAAGGCAAACTCTTACGAGTGCTTCAGGAGAAGAAAGTCATGCGCCTAGGCAGCGACCAGGTGATACCCGTGGATGTGAGGGTGGTGGCTGCAACGAACAGGAGCCTTACGGAACTCGTTCACTCGGGGGCGTTCCGCAGCGACCTCTACTACCGTTTGAACGTCCTACGCCTCAAACTGCCTCCCCTGCGCCAGCGTCTACAGGACATTCCCATCCTGGCCGAACACTTTCTGGCCATGGCGCAAACCCGGGGGCAGGGGCATGTTCTTTCCGCAGCCGCTTTGCAGGAGCTCAAACGCCACGCCTGGCCTGGCAACGTCCGTGAGCTGCAGAACGTCATGGCCCGGGTGGCGGCCATGCTGAAGGAAGGAGAGATTTCCGGCAGCCTGATCCGCCAGCTTCTGGAGGACTCTCCGGTTTCGCCCGTGCTCTGCTCCATGCCGAACGAAGGGGAGCAGATCGGACAAGCCCTGGCCGAGACCCGGGGCAGGGTCGGCGAGGCGGCCAAACTGCTTGGAGTCAGCCGCTCCACCTTGTGGCGCAGGATGCGCAGGTTGGGACCGGTCTGACCGAATTACGCGGCCAGCTTCTGTAGGGCCAGGTACAGGGCCTGGGTGCCGTTTTGCCCGAACCCCATGGCCTGGGCTTCTCGGTAGACGTCGGCCACCAGAGCCAGACCCTTGAGCTGAAGTCCCATTCTTTTCGATTCCTCCAGGGCGATGCCCATGTCCTTGATGAAGTGGTCGATGAAGAAGCCGGGCGCGAAATCATTCTTAAGGATCCTCGGCCACAATCCTGTCAGGGCGGGGCAGGCCGCGGCTCCGGTGGAAATGGACTCCAGAACCTTTTCCGGAGCAAGTCCCGCCCGCACCGAGTAGAGCAGACTCTCGCACACCCCTATCATGTGCCCGGCGATGACGATCTGGTTGCACATCTTGGCGTGCTGGCCGCAGCCGGCAGGGCCTTGGAGCACGATGGTCTTGCCCATCACTTCAAACAGGGGGCGAACGGCTTTGAACACCTTCTCGTCACCTCCCACCATGATGGACAAGGTGGCGTTTCTCGCTCCGATGTCGCCACCGGAAACCGGGGCGTCCAGGACGAACAATCCGGCGTTGCTTGCCGCGGCCGCAATCTCCTCGGCCAGGCTCGGGCTGTTGGTGGTCATGTCCACCAGGGTCGCACCGGGCTTGGCCCCGGCCAGCACACCGTTTTCCCCGAAGTACACTTCGCGCACGTCCTTGGGGTAGCCCACCATGGTGAAAACAACGTCTGAAGAGCGCGCCGCTTCCCGGGGAGTTTCAGCCCACACGGCGCCCTTTTCCAGAAGCGGCAGGGCCTTGTCCTTGCTGCGATTGAAAACCGTGAGCGCATATCCGGCGTCCATGAGATGGCCGCACATGGAAAGCCCCATTATCCCGGTGCCGATCCAACCGATGCGTGTTGAGGAAGGCGTGGCCGCTTCTTGTCCTTTCGTCGTCATGCTGCTTGGTCTGCCTTGTCTGATCTGTTTCAGGCCGTATGGCCCTGGAAGATTATACTCACCAACGAATTTTAACGAACAAAGGCGAAGCCGTCCCCTTTCGCCTGGATGCGGTACGTATCCGGCCCTGGAACGTGAACACCGGTCACGCTCCATTTCTCGGTTGCGGCCCGGCTGAGCAGGGTTTTCCTGGACGCGACGGCGGCGGCAGGGTCTGAGTCGAAGGCTATGGCGATGTCCGGGCGAGCGAGTTGCAGGTCAATGCCGTGCAGCAGGTCGCCAAAGATGAGCAGATTGTCGCCTTTCGAACTCACCAGCACGGCGATGTGTCCGGGTGTGTGCCCGTAGGCGGCGAGGGTCTTTACTCCGGGGAATTGCTCCTGCCCGGGCTCGAAGGTACGGACCTTGCCCGGATACAGGGCCAGCATCTCACGGGTGGCCACGAAGGTTGTCCGGGCCCGCTCCGCGACAGTGGCCTCGTTGGCGGGGTTCATCCAGAAATCGTGCTCGGCCTTGGACAGATGGACTGTGGCGTTGGCAAAAGCGGCCTTGCCGTCCAGGGCCAGACCGCCGATGTGGTCGCGATGGTTGTGGGTCAGGAGCACGTCGGTAATGTCCCCCGGGGAAAAACCGGCCGCGGCCAGGGCTTTGGGAAGTCCTCCCGCGTCAGGCCCCAAAAGCGCCCCACCGCCGGTATCCACCAGAATAAGCTTCCCAGCGGACTTCATGAGAAAGGTGTTGAGCGAATTGCGTGTCTTGCCCTGAGGATAGATTTCTTTCACCGCTGCCTGCTGCGAGGGATCCGTGGCCAGGAAGAGCTTGGCGTCCAGGTCGCGGTATCCGTCCGAGAGAATGAAGACCGTAAGGTCGCCCACCGAGGTCTTTCCCATCAGCTCTTCCTTGGCGGCCGCTCCGCTTGGACCAAGGCACGAAAGGACGAGAAGCGAACAGAGCAGTAAGGCGTGTTTCAGACTGTTCATGGCAACCTCCCGTGGCGTAAAGCCTGGATCGATTCCAAAAGTGGTGTCAGTGAAAAAGACCTATGTATGGGAGCGCAAGAGGCGGGCTTTCGTCAAGTTCTTCTTAAAAATGGGAGGGCCGCGTTTGATTAACAGCGAGGCTACAGGTGAAGGCCGAATGCGGCCAGCATACCTGCTGCGCAGCGGACGAAAAGAAACCCTCCCACCAGCAGGCAGACGATGGCCACGAGCCTGCGCAGCTGGTTGGTCTTGAAGGAATGCGCGAAGCGCACCCCGAGTATCAAGCCGCCAAGTTGGACCACGGAAAGCCAGGAAGCCGCCCTGAAGTCGATGAATCCGTGAATCAGGTTGCCCACCGTGCCGGAGCTGGCCGCGGCAACCTGGATCACCTGGCCAGTGGCGATGGCCGTTAGCGGAGGAAATCCCAGGACCACCATGATGGGTACGGACAGAACTGGGCCGCCAACCCCGGTGAGGCCCGAGACGAAGCCGACCACGCCTCCGATTCCGGTCAAAAGGGCCAGGTGGGCCGCGGAGCGCTTGTCGAATTCAAATTGTCTGGTCCCCAGACTGGGGATGAGAACATAGGCGCCGGCGAAAATGATGACCAAAGAGAGGGCGACATTGAGCCAGAGCGTGTTGACCATGGAGTTCACCAGGGCCCCCAGATAGCCGAAAAGAAGGGCCCCAAGGCAGATGGGCACTGAGATCATCCAGTCGATGCTTTTGCGGCGTTCGAAGAGGTAGGTGCCTATCACCGCGGTGAAGATGAAGCTGAACAGGGCCGTGGCCATGGCCTCGCGGGTGCCCATGCCCGTGAAGGCGCTGATGGCCGGTATGAGAAGAATCCCACCGATCCCCACGGTGCCGATGAGCATGCCCACGAAAAAGGCTATTACGGCCAAGGAAATCATTCTTGTGCGTACCCCCGCGTCCCACGGGGGATGCGTTCTTGGTTGCCATATGTCGTTGTCCCGGCCCGTGTCTGGCGCGGCATGCGGGCCGGGAGTCTATCGACAGTGTTACAAAAGCATTTTCGGACCTTGCGTCTCATCCGCGAATTTGAGGTGCGCGATGAGCTCGTTCAACTCGGAAGACATCACGGTCAGATCCTCGATGGCCTTGGCCGATTGGTTGATCCCCTCGGCGGTTTCGCTCACGATGCGGTTGATATGCTCGATGGCCCGGTTGATTTCTCCGGTTGAGGCCGATTGCTCCTCGGCCGCGGCCGCGATGCCTTCCACACGCTTGGCGTTGGTCTCGGTAAGCCCCAGTATTTCGGAGAGCACGGTGCCTGACTGCTGGGCCAGGCCGGTGACTTTTTCCACTTCCGAAGCCGCGTTCTGCATCTTCACCACGCTTAGGCGCGCAGCGTTCTGGATGGCCTGGATGCTGTCGCCGACTTCCCTGGTGGCGCCCATGGTCTTCTCAGCAAGCTTGCGCACTTCGTCCGCCACCACCGCGAATCCACGTCCCGCCTCTCCCGCTCTGGCTGCTTCGATGGCAGCGTTGAGCGCCAGCAGGTTGGTCTGGTCCGCAATGTCGGAGATGACGTTCAGCACAGTGCCGATGGCCTCGGCCTTGTGACCCAGATCTTCCATGTTGTGCTGGAGATCCTGGGTGATGGAATGCACGCCGCCGATGCCGGTGACGGCCTGGCCAACCACGGTTGCGCCGTGGGTGGCCTTGTGAAGGGCCTGATCGGCGTTGGACGAGGCTTCTGAGGCGTTTTGAGCCACGTCCAGGACCGTGGCGGTCATCTGTTCCATGGCTGTGGCTGTTACGGCGATGCGCTGGCTTTGCGACTGCGCTCCCGAGGATATTTCCTGAGTCTGTGCGGAAAGTTGCTCCGTGGCCGAGGACATCCTCTCCGAGATCGACTGGGCCTGGTCCGCCAGCGCGTTCATCCTGGCGAGCAGCTCGCTGACCTCCTGCTCCTTGAGCTGGGCCTGCTCCATGGCCGATTTGGCCTCTGTGGCCGCTTCCCTGGCCTGGACCTCCTGCTTGGTGGCTTCGGCGATCTTGAGCTTCAAGGTGGCGACCATAAGCGTCATGGCCTTGGCCAGCACGCCCACTTCATCGTTCTGGTCCAGGTCCAGCGTCTGGTCCAGGTCTCCCGAGGCCACGGCGGAAGCAAAGGCCGCTCCCTTGGTCATGGGCGCGGTGATGCTCCTGGTCAGATACACGGCAACCCCCAGACCCAGAGCCACTGCGACGCCAAGACCGCCCATGAGCCCGTACATGGCGGCTCCCAGGTCTTTCGCGGACCGGTCCGCGATCAACTGGGCCTGCTTCATTCCGGCGTCGGCGATTTCCCTGGCGACCGCCACCACGTTGCCACCTGTGGCGTCCAGGGCCCGATTCGCCTCTTCCAGGCGCTGCAAGGCCTTGAGATAGTCCCCGATGGTCGCTTCGTAGGCCTCGGCGCTCGCGCTCAGGCCTTCCAGGGCCATCATGGCGCCCATGTCGCTGGTGCGCGCCTTGAGCTTGTCGAGAAGTTCACCAAGCTCTTTCAACTGGCCCTTCACTCCTTCCACCTGCTTCACATCGAACAGGGCCTGGGCCTTGAAGGTCTTGAGCAGGATCTGGGAGCCGAGGTCGTCAATCTTGTTCATGGCGAAAACGTCTTCCAGGCCCTCTTTCAGAAACATTCCGGACTTGTTGGCATCAATCAGCGAGAGGAGCCATTTTTTTCTGTTCTCAAGGTATTTTGAGGTGTTGGCATTGAATTCTTCGGAGGCTCTGTCCATGAAGCCCCGTTCCTTGACCATCAGGTCGACAATAGCCTTGGTTTCCTGCGCAGCTTTAGCGTAACGATCCACCTCAGCCGTCGCCCTGGACTCGCCTTCCTTGATCTGGGCGGCTGCGGGATATTTTTGCAGGTGAGCCTGGGCTTGTTCCAGAAATTCTCGCGCCTGGGCGAGCCACTTCTGGCTTTCCTCCCAGTATGCGGGCTTGTAGGATAAGGAATAGCCGCGCATGGAAAGCATGGCCATCTGCACCGAGCGCTCCAATCCGTTGGCGATGACCACCTCGGGAATATGCGCCAGGGCCATGTCCTCTCCGCCCTCCTGGGCGGAGTGCATCTTCGCGATGGCCAAAAGGCCGAGCGCGCAGGTTAGCAGTACCAAGATTCCGAAACCCAGACCGAGTTTCACCCCGAGCTTCATGTCCTTGAACATTGGGAAAACCTCCTCCCGAAAAACATGCCAAGGCCACATGGGGCCACGCCTATTGCAGGCAATCGTCCGTTGGGGAGAGAAAGCCGCAACGAGGCCGGCTCTCCCTCCGGGATGCGGTTAATGGAGCAAATCAGCTACTTCCAGGAACGTCTGGAGTTCAGGCCTTCAAACGAGCCAATACCTCGCGGACAATTTCGGCCACGGCGTCGCGGTTGCCGCCGTCCCCTTGTATTACCGCCGGGGCTTCGGACTTGATCCCCAGGAGCTTGGCCGCGTTGTCGTACATGATCTTGCGGCGAACATCGGGCTTGAACGGCAGCTGCGCGTAGGTCTTGAGCGCTTCCCTGAAGTCCACGAAGGGGTGCGCGCTTGCGTAGAGGATCTTGTCCGCGATCATGGTGTTGGCGGCCTGCACGTATGCTTCGGACATGGGGGAGAACTCGTATTCCGAAAGCTCGATGTACACGTTGCGGTTACGCTGGGCCACGATGATGGCCTCGTTCACCCAGGGGTACCCGCCGTGGCTGATGATGATTTTAAGATCCGGGAAATCCCGGGCCACGAAGTCGATGTAGCGCGGTGCCACGTGGTCGATTATGGCGCCGGGAACGAGCGTAGCCGGACCGGTGGTGAACACCAACGGCACGTCCAGTTCGCAGCACTTGGCGTAGATGGGGTAGTATTTGGCGTCGTTGGCGTAGATCTGGGCAAGGTAAGGGTCCACGGCGGCTCCGTGCAGGCCCAGGTCGTTAATCGCCGCGCGCAGCTCGTACACGGCCTGCATGCCCTTGTGCGGGTCGAGCCCCACGAAGCCGAAGAACTTACGCGGGAATTTCTTGACGAACTCGATCACGCTGTCGTTGTTGGACTTGGCTCCGTAGGTGGTCTCGCAGTCGCGGCCGGTGATCACCGCCCATTCGACGCCGTTCTGGTCCAGGTCGACAACCACCTCTTCCACGGTCTGCGGTTTCATCTTGGAAAAATCGATGGATTCGCAGAGCCCCTTGAACATCTTGCTGTTCTGGATGCCTGAGATGGTCTGCTGCGTGTTTGGTCTGAAGCGGAAGTCAATGACCTTCATTGTCTCAACCCCTTTCCTATGTATGGTCCTTGAAAGATGTGAGAATCATGGGACATGGGAGCATTGCTCTGGGAGAGCGAGGCGATGGCCAGAGGTGTGAGCAGGAGCGGCTCGCACGGCAGGGTGACCGGCAGTCCGAGTTCGGAGGCGAGCACCTCGGCAGCGCCCGGCAGGCAGCAGGTCCCGCCGGAGAGGATGATGCGTTCGACGTCGTGCCCATGGATGTGCCTGGCCACGATGTCCCCGACGCGTTCCAAGGTCGGCCGCACCAGGTTCAAGACGTCGTACTTGGCGGCCTGGCGTTTCCTCTTCTCAGCCTCTTCGAAGGAGATGCCGTAATGTCCGGCCAGGACCAGACTCAGATGCCTGCCCCCGGTGGCTTCGTCCGCGCTGAAAACCACTTTTCCATCCCGGACGACCGCCGTTCCGGTTGTGCCTCCGCCGATATCCACCACGGCGGCATTGTGGAGGCTCAAGAGCTCGGCCACGCAGGTGGGTTCGTCCTGCACGGCCGCCACCTCGAGCCAGGCGGCTTCGAGTATGTTGGTGGAGAGGCGACGGTCCGTTCCGGGCGGAAACGAGGTGGAGGCGTGGGTGATCTCCATGCCGGTGCGCTTGCGGGCTTTGGTCACCATGTCGCGTACGATGTCCACCGCCCCCATGTAGTCCACCACCACCCCGTCGCGAACCACTTCGGCCCACTCCAGGAATGCGGCCACAGGTTCCCCGGATGCGTCCAGGACCATGAGCACCACGTCTGCGGTTCCAAGGTCCACTCCCACGCTTATGGGACCCCTGACACTGACGGGTTCCTCGCGGTTTAGGATGCTCGCGGCCTTCTCAAGCCGTTTTTGCGCCTCGTCCCAACTGATAGGCATGGTTCACACGATCCTGAAGCTGCCCACCAGGGTGCAGCGGCGAAGCCGCACGAAGGTCCGGGCGTTGGTCACGCCCTCGCCGGTGGGAGTGGAGATGGTCATGGACGTCCACCCCTCGCCGCCAGCGCCCAGCCCCGCCACGTGGGGACCGTTCTTTACGAAAAGGCTCGTGTTCATGCGTCTGGCCATGGCGTCCATGTTCTCGATGTTGCGGGAATACAGGCCCGCCGTGTGGCGCAGGTCGCGCTCCAAGAGCATGGCCCAGTCGATGGCTTCCTTGATGTCGCGCGCCCGAAGCAGGGGCAGAAGGGGCATCATCTGTTCGAGGCGGGCGAACACGTGGTCAACGTCGCGGCCCACGTCCACGAAGAGCAAGCGGCAGGATTCCGGCACGGAGAATCCTCCGGCCTTTGCCAGCTCAGCTGCGTCCCGGCCGACCCATTTGGGGTTGGGACGGGCATTGGGACCCGGGTAGTCGAGCAGCACGGCCCTGGCCACGGCCTCGGTCTGATCTTTGGTTATCTCCACCGCACCCACGGCCTTGAGCTCCTGTTTCAGGGCGTCGGCCACGGAGTCCACGGCGATGATTTCCTTCTCGTCCGCGCAGATGATGTTGTTGTCGAAAGAGGCCCCGTCATAGATGCCCTGGGCCGCGCGGGCCAGGTCCGCGGTTTCGTCAACCACCACCGGAGGGTTGCCCGCGCCTGCGGCTATGAGGCGCTTGTTGGTGGTCTTTCGCGCCGCTTCCACCACCGCCTCGCCGCCTGTAACCACCAGGAGGTCTATTCCGGGGTAGGTGAAGAGCTGTTTGGCCACGTCGATGGTGGGTTCCTTGACGCAGACCATCAGGTTGTTAATGCCCGTGGCCTCGTGCACGGCCTTGTTCAGGATGCGGATGGCTTCCTGGGTGGTGCGCTTGGCCCCGGGATGGGGCGCGAAAACCACTGCGTTGCCGCCGGCGAGCATGCTGATGGAATTGTTTATGACCGTGGCCGCGGGGTTGGTGGACGGGGTCACCGAGGCGATCACTCCCCAGGGGGCGTTTTCCACCAGTGTGAGGCCCGCGTCGCCGGTCATGGCGGTCGGGGCGAGTATCTCCGGGCCTGGGGTGCGGTGCGCCACGAGGAGGTTCTTTTTCACCTTGTCCTCGATCCTGCCCATGCCGGTCTCGTCCACGGCCATTTCGGCCAGACGCCTCGCGTTGGCTCTGGCGGCGCGCCGGATGGCCCTGACCACCTTTTCCCTGGTGGCGATGGTCTCCAGGTGCTTTCGGGCCTCGTCGGCGCAGCACACAGCGTCCTCGAGCCGCTCGAACACCCCCCAGTCTCCCTGGGCTGGTGCGGCCGGGGCTGCGGCCACACTGCGGCCGAGCTGCTTGATCACTTCGTCGACAATCCGTTCGATATCTTCATTGCGCATGGGCGAAGCCCCTTAGCTTAACTTACTTGTTGTAGAACGTCTGTTCCCTGGAGGTAATCTGATCCACGATGCCGATGACGCTTAAGTCCAGCGGGGTGTTGGCCTGCAAGACCAGCCTGGCGGAGCTTCCCCGGACCATGAGCACCATTTCTCCTTCGCCAGCTCCCAGGATGTCCGCAGCCACCTGCCCGGGGCAGGTGACGTTGCCCTGGGCGTCCACTATGTCCACCAGCAGAAACTTCAGGTTCGGCAATCCCGGATCGCGCACCGTGGACACCACCTGTCCGACAACTTTGCCAAGTTCCATGTTCCCCTCCCACCGTTTCCGGCGCAGCCGGACGAGAAGATCGTCCGACAGGTGTGCCAGCTATTTCTTTGTTAAGGGGAAGATGCCTTCCAGGTCTCCGTGGGGGCGGGGGATCACGTGTACCGCGACCACTTCGCCCACCCGCTGGGCCGCTGCGGCACCGGCATCGGTGGCGGCCTTGCAGGCGGCCACGTCGCCGCGCACCAGGGCGGTGACCAGCCCGCCGCCGATCCTCTCGTAGCCCACCAGCTGCACTCGCGCTGCCTTGGTCATGGCGTCGGCCGCCTCGATAAGCGCTGTGAGTCCCTTGGTTTCGATCATGCCCAGAGCATCCATGGTCCTTCTCCTTGCGTCTTTTCGGTTATGAGAGTCCCGGAGAGCCTTCACGGTCCGGACGTATTATTTCTTCGCCTTGGCCTGTTTGGGAGGAGCGGCCTTCTTAGGTTTGAACATGGAGCCCACGTGCTCCGAGACCAGAACGTCCGTGTCGGAGTAGGGCCGTGCGATCAGGTTGCTTGAAAGAAGCCCCCCCAGGCGTTCGGCAGCGGCCTTGCCCGCATCCACCGCCGCCTTGCAGGCCGCGAGATCTCCCTCGCAGACAACGCTCAATATCCCGGCGTCCGCGTTGCACACGCTTTTCACTCGTACGCGGGCGGCCTTGCCCATGGCGTCCGCAGCTTCGATGGCAGCTGTCAGGCCGAATACTTCCACGAAGCCCAGCGCGTCGCCTTGGGATGGTTTTGTTTGGTCTAAAGCCACGAGCCCCTCCTCACATGATGTAGGGCAAAAGTTCAGGCGTCATGCCAGGGATCACCACCTTGCGCACCAAGAGTCCGGACTCGGCCACCGCCGCCGCCCCGGCCGACACCGAGGCCTGCACGGCCGCCACGTCACCCGCCATCAGGCAGATGGCCTTGCCGCCAAGCCCCATGGCCAGGCGCACCTCGATGAGATCCACCTCCGCTGTTTTAACGGCAACGTCGGCGGCCACGATGGACGAGGCTGCCGAAAATGTTTCGATCACGCCCACGGCGGATCCGCGCACATGTTCCACTGCGCAGGAAAGGGCCGAGATGACGCTTTGGCTGATGTTGGGAATAAGGAAATGATCCACAACCGTATCGGCTCCGCAGGCGAGACCGGCGCCCACTGCTGCTTTGGCCGAGGCCACGTCCGAGTGCACGGCGGCCACGAACTTGCCCGGGCAGATGGTCTTCATGATCAGCGGCGAGACGCTGGCAGCCTTCAGCATGGCGTCCGCCGCTTCGATCCCAGCAGCGATGCTGTTGAACTCGATCATGCCCACGGCCTGGAGTCTGGTCATCACGTTAGGCTCCTTCTATGACGACCGAGTCGCCGGCTTCCGTAACCACTCCCCGGATGGAGGCATGGACGCGAGCGCCCAGAGCGCCTTCCGGGATTTCACCGATCACGTCTCCCGGTGCCACCGCGTCTCCAGGTTTGACCACGGCCTCGGCCGGGGCTCCGATATGCTGGCTCAGGGGAATGCGGACTGTACTGGGTGCGCACTCGCCCATGAACTCTGGATGGATGTCCAGGTATCCGGCCAGGCCGGTCTTTATGGCCAGGCGAGGCGTTGGGATTTTTCTGTACGGGCGCAGGGCCGCCTGCTGGGGGCGGACTTCACGCGGACCTTCGTAACGCAGGCCGCGTTCCCTGAAGCTCGCCTTGAACAGGGAGTTGATGCGCCTGGGGGAGAGCCGCATGGGGCAGCTGAACAGCTCGCACACACCGCATTCGCAGCAGAGCATTGCCTGCTGCGCCCCTTGGGCTGCATCCACTCCGGCTCCAAAGGCCTTCATGACCTTGTGGGTCTCAAAGGCGTGCCCCACCAGATACCTGGGACACATGTCCGTGCAGTACCTGCACTGGATGCAGGCGGTTGAAGCGCGCTTGCGCATGACTTCTGGCGAGAGCGTGGCCGCCTCGTGCAGGTAGTGCCCCCGGGGCAGCACGATGAGCCCGCCCGTGGTCTTGGTGACCACGGCCCGGGACAGGGCCTGCGCGTCTTCGATGAAGCGGCCCATCATGGGGCCGCCCAGCAAAAAGACGGGATCGGCTATGGAGGCTCCGCTGCAGAGGTCGAGGCATTCGGTCAGGCTCATGCCGATTGGCGCATCGAGTATTCCGGGCCTGGCCACATCGCCGGTCACGGTGAGCACCTTCCTGGTGACGGGTACGCCTTCCATGGCCCTGGCCACGCTTACGAGCGTTCCCACATTGGCCACGAGAGCGTCCACTTCCTTGGGAAGGCCCAGTGGCGGAATGGTTCGGCCCGTGATTTCATGCACCAGGATATGTTCGTCCCCGGCCGGGTAGAAGTTGTCCAACCGGGCCAACTCCACTCCAGCCGTGGCGCATGGCTCTTCGAGGACCTTCGCCACGTTCTGGTACTTGGCTTTGATGGCCACCACCCCGCGGCCAGCCCCCACCGCCTTCATCACTGCCGAGAGGGCCCGGACGATGTCCTTGGCGTGAAGGCGCATGAGGTGCTGGTCGGTGTACAGGAGCGGTTCGCATTCGCAGCCATTGGCGATGACGATTCCAACCTGCGCGCCGTACTTGACGTGCGCCGGGAACCCGGCACCGCCCTCGCCGACCACTCCTGACTGGCGGACAGCCTGGATCAATGCCGCTGCGTCCAAGACGCCGCTCTGTGCTGACATGCCGCGTGGCTCCCTCGGGTATTCCGGTTATTTCCTCTTGAGGGGGAACACGTCTTCCAGGTCGCCGTGGGGGCGGGGGATGACGTGTACGGCGATGACTTCGCCCACGCGCTTGGCCGCTGCGGCTCCGGCGTCGGTGGCTGCCTTGCAGGCGGCCACGTCACCGCGCACCAGGGCCGTGACCAGTCCGCCGCCGATCTGCTGGTAGCCCACCAACTGCACGCGCGCGGCCTTGACCATGGCGTCTGCCGCTTCGATGAGGGCGGTCAGCCCCCGGGTTTCGATCATGCCCAATGCGTCCATGGAATCCATGCAAAGCCTCCTTCGTGTTGGCGGTTAACCCGGCCAATCCCCTAATGGGGCAGTTGGCCACGCCGTAGGCACAGCCCAATAACGGCGACCTTGAAAATGTCCTTGGCGCTGCACCCTCTGGAGAGGTCGTGCCAGCCACCCTCGAATCCCTGGAGGAATGGCCCAAGGGCTGTATACCCCGCCAGGCGTTCCACCATCTTGTAGCCGATGTTCCCGGCCTCGAGAGACGGGAAGACGAAGACATTAGCCCGGCCTTCCAGAACGCTGCCCGGGGCCTTCAGGGCCGCCACCTCGGGCAGGGAGGCTGCGTCGAACTGCAGCTCTCCGTCCACGGAGATGTCCGGGGCGCGCTTCTTCACCAGGTCCACGGCGTCCCGGACCATGGCCGCCCTGGGATGTTCCGCGCTGCCCTTGGTGGAGAACGAGAGAAGGGCCACTCTGGGGTCCTCGCCCAGGAGCGTGTGGGCCATGCCCGCCGAGGCGATGGCGATGTCCGCCAGAATCTCTGACGTGGGCTCGGGAACCACCGCGCAGTCGGCGAACACGAACTGGCGCTGGCCATCAGGCGAGACCATGAGGAAAAAACTGGAAACGGTCTTGATGCCCGCCTTCCTAGGCAAGATGGCCAGGCCAGCCTTCAGCATGTCCGCGGTGGAGGACAGATTCCCCCCCACCCCGACTTCCACCTCGCCACGCCTGACCATCATGGCGGATGCGGCCAGGGGACAGTGCATGGCCCTCTCGGCATCCTCTTCAGTTACGGGCTTTCCTTTTTCCTGGCGGATGGCGAAGAAAGTCTCGGCGTTTTTCTTGAGAAGGGTCGGGCTTGAATGGTCCACCACGCTCAGCCCGGCGGGGCTAATATTTGCTCCACGCAACTTTTCTCGGACCGCGAAAGGGGAACTCATGAGCACTGGTTCGGCCAGGCCTTCATCCTTCAGTTGGGCGGCAGCGGCCAGAACGCGTTGGTCCAGGCTGTCCGGGAAGACCACGACACCGGGCTTTTCCCGGCAGGCACGCACGCAGCGGTCAAGTATGTCCATGGGGCGCTGCCTAGGCCGGTCCGTTGACGCAGGCCAACGTGACCTTGGAAGGAGTGCTGTAGATGACCTTGGCGCCCTTGGGCAGGTAGATCATGTCGCCCGGTTTGCCGATCATGGTCTGGCCGCCCACGGTGAGATGGAGCTCCCCGGCGATGACCACCCCCACCTCGGGGGCGTCCACCACCCGGTTGAAGGAGGCCCGTTCCCAACAGAGATACCCGGCAGCGAGCTTGGTTTCCCCTGCCCGGCCCAGAGCTTCGGCCAGCACGGCTTTTCCCGGCAGGGGGACCTGGCCGCTTTGGGCTAAGAGCTTTGCGGAGTCTATGAAACGGACGCCGGTCTCGTCGGCCATGGGCTCGGCTGAGGCGGCACCTTGAGAGGCCGGAGCAAGTTTGGAGGCCACGGCTTCGCGCACCAGGCGTTCCACCATGGCGTCATCAGCGCCGGAAGGAAGCTTGTCGCGCATGACGGCCACGACCTGGCTTACCAGACGGTCGGTGTCCGTGGATCCGCGCGAAGCGTCCGTTCCCGAACCGGACCGGACCGCAGGGCCTGAAATGCCAGGGCCGCCTCCCTGACTCGCGGGACTTATGGGGCAGCAGCCGTCGGACGCGCAATCGCCGGTCAGGGCTATGCCCAGCTCGAGCGCCCTGTCCCTCGCCTGTTCAGTGACGATGCATTCCCCGGACGAAGCGGGCAGTTCCTTGGCTCCGTCGGCGTGCGCCTTCAGGATGTCCGCTTCCGTGATGATTCGCTTGGCCATGCGTGCCTCCAGGGGCAACTCCTCGAATCTTTGGGCCGTGATTGGCCGGAAACGCCGCGACACAGGCCGTGAGGCCCTCGGCACAAATGTCTAGTGCCTTGGGGAACCGCTTTCGTCCGCCTTGCATGAAGGCACGGCCTGGTCCTGGCCCATCTGGGAGCAGGCTTCCAGGAAGTCCGCGGCGTTGACGGCACCCGAGGCGAAGGACTTCATGGCCTCTTCGTGGAGAAGCTCCAGGGCCTCCATCTTGCAATCCTGGTAGGCTTTGGAGGTAAGCATGCTGAATTCGCGTGGCCTTGGCAGGCACACTTCGATCTCTTTCTTCACGCTGGCTGGCCTGTTAGTGAGAATGAGCAGCCTGTCGGCCAGGAAGATGGCCTCCTCAAGCTCGGAGGTGACAAAGAGGTTGGTTCCCCGGTGCTCCTCGAACAGGCGGACGTAGTACTCCTGCATGAGTGCACGGGTCATGGCGTCCAGGCCCCGGAAGGGCTCGTCCATGAGCATCACCTTGGGCTGGTTGATCATGGCTCGGACCAGTTCGGCCCTGCGCTGCATGCCGCCGGAGAGCTGAGATGGGTATTTGTCCTTGAAGTCCTGGAGACCAACGAGTTCCAGGAGCTTCATGGTCTCCTTGGCGAACACCTCTTCCGGGAGCTTGCGTTGCACGCGCGGGCCGTAGCTCACGTTTTCATAGGTGGTCATCCAGGGGAACAGCGCGGTTTCCTGAAACACCACCAGACGGTCCGGGCCCGGTTCGGAAACACTTTTGCCATCCAGGCAGACAGTGCCGGTGTCCGGAGCTTCATACCCGGCCAGCACGTTGACCAGGGTGCTTTTCCCGCAGCCCGAGGGCCCGATGAGCACGGTCAGCTTGCCTTTCTCCAGGGTGAAGGAGCAGTTGCACAGCACCTGCTGGTGCAAGGGGCCAAGGCCGAAGCCCTTGGAAACGTTCGTCACCACCATTTCTCCGGCGCCCATGCCGGCGGTCAGTTGGGTCTGGCTCATGAGAAGTGCTCCTTAGTAGACCCGCAACCACGGGGTCAGGCGGCTGCCGATGAGGCGGATAAGGGCCGAGGAAATGTAGCCTGCGATGCCGATGCTCATCATGCCGATAACGATCAATGGGTATTCACCCGCCACGTATGCTCTCCAGGTCAGAAACCCCAGGCCCGAACGGCTGGCGATCATTTCCGCGGCTACAACCACGGCCCAGGTGATGCCCATTCCCACGGTCATGCCCACCACGATGCTGGGCAGGGTGGCCGGAAGCATTACCCGCCAGAAGATGTCCGAACGCGTGGAGCCCAGGGAGTGGGCCGCCCGGACGTAGCGGGAGTCTATGCTGCGGGCTCCGCCCACGATGTTTAGGACCATGGTGAAGAAGGCACCGAGGAAGGTGACGAACATCATGGAGAGTTCGGTGGTCGGCCAGAAGATCACCGCCACCGGCACCCAGGCCAGGGGCGGGATGGGCCGCATGATCTCGAACAGGGGATAGATGAGCTCCCTGGCGGTACGGTTTACGCCAAGCAGCAGGCCCATCGGAATACCCAGAACCTGGGCTATGGCAAAGCCGGACAGAATGCGTACGAAGCTGTCGCGCCAGGACAACCAGTACTCCACGCTGACGAGCTGCTTGCCCAGGGCGGCCAGGACGGCCGATGGAGGTGGGACGTTGCCGATGATGGGCGCATTCAGGCGCGAGCATATCTCCCACAACACCGTGAATATGATGATGGACAAGATACCGCGGTATGCTGACCTGCTGAATATCTTCTTCTTGAGCTTGACCCAATTGAACTGTTGGCTGCCTGCTGTTGCCATGGCGAAATCTCCGGTATGTTGGGCCCGTTTCTAGGCCATTTCCCGCTCGCCGGCGGTGAAGGCCTTCAGGGCCTCTTCGTGCACTGCCTCGATGCATTCCTTCTTCAGCCTGATGTAGGTGGAGGAGGAGAGGGCACGGAAGTCGCGGGGCCTGGGGATGTCCACGTCCAGGATGGTTTTTATCTGCGCTGGCCTGGTGGTCATGATGTAGACCTTGGAGCCCAGGAAGATGGCCTCCTCGAGGTCGTGGGTGATGAAGAAGATGGTCTTCTTGCTCTTGTCGTAGACGTCGAGCAGGAACTGGTGGACCACCGTCTTGGTCAGGGCGTCCATGGCCCGGAAGGGTTCGTCCAGGAGCATGACGCTCGGGTCGTTCATCATGGCCCTGGCGATTTCCACCCGCCGGCGCATGCCGGAGGATATTTCGCTGGGGTAGTTGTTCTCGATGCCCTGGAGGCCCATCTGGCCAAGCATTTCCCTGGCCTTGTCCTTTGCGTCCCGGTCAGAGACTCCACCCTGAACCACCGGGCCGAAGGTCACGTTTTCGAGCACAGTGTACCAGGGGAACAGGGCTCCGTTCTGGAAAACCACTATGCGGTCGGAGCCAGGCGCGGCCTTTTTGCCCGCGTTGCAAAGCACCTGTCCGTCGAGGAGTATCTCGCCCGAGGTAATGCCATGGAATCCGGCAATGGCGTTTAACAGGGTTGTCTTGCCGCATCCGGAAGGCCCCACGACCACGCAGAACTCTCCGGCCTCGATTTCCATGGAGCAGTCATCCACGGCCAGTACTTTCGCGCCGTCGGGATCGTACACCTTGGAGACGTTGCGGATGCTTATCTGTCCGCGGCTTTTGGGTGAAGAAGCGTCGCCAGTATTCATCGGGCATCCTCTCTTACTTTCCATTGCATCAGGCGATCGCCCACCATGCGGATGAGCGCGCTGGAGAGCCAGCCGATCACGCCCAGGGTAACCATGGCGATAACGATGACCGGGTACTGAACCATGATGAACGAGTTCCAGATCAGGTAGCCAAGGCCGTATTCGCCGGAGAGCATTTCACCGGCCACAAGCGAGAACCAGGCGTAGCCCATGCTGATTTGCAGGCCGGTGAAAATAAAGGGCAGCGATCCCGGCAGGATGACCTTGAAGAACACATGCTTGGATTTGGCGCCAAGCGAACTTGCGGCCCTGAAGTACACCTCGTCGATGGATTCCACGCCCAGCAGGGTGTTGAGCACCGTGGCGAAAAAAGAACCCAAAAAGGTCAGAAAGATGATTGAGGCTTCCCGGCCTGGCCACATGAGTATGGACAGCGGCACCCAGGCCAGCATGGGGATGGGGCGCAGGGTCTCGAGCAAGGGGAAGGTGTAGTCCTTGAAGACCTTCTTCCACCCCATGAAGAGCCCGATGGGCACGCCCAGGATTGTGGCCAGCAGGAATGCCTGGATCACGCGCCAGATGCTGATCAGTATGTGATGGTAATACTCAGGCGTATAGATGGATATCCCGTAGGACGGGTCCGGGGATACCCATTCCCTGTAGACCATCAAGGGGCCGGGCAGCTTGTTGAACCACGGGAGCTTGAACTTCTCGGTGAAAAGATACCAGAGGATGATGAATCCCACGATGCCCGCGAGGTTCAGATACGGTCCAGTGCTTTTTAGCCACTGTCTGAGGCTGAACAGGGTGATCTGCCAGGAGGTCGGGGCATTGCCCTGGTTCGCCGTTGTCGCTTCTGCGTTAGTCACGGAAAGGCCTCCACCTTGTCGTTTCCCGCAGTGTCGTCTTTGCGGGGGCTGTTGCCAGGGCCTCAAGCAAGCGAAGACATACTTCGTCCGCTTGGCCGGTCGCCCTCCCCGGAAGGGCGCGCGGCGAGCGCCGCGCGCCTGGGGACGGACGGGCCGTGTGGGTCGGCCCGGGGGGCGTGTCCTAATCCTTGAAGGGGCAAGCGCTGGCGGGTGCGCCCTTGATCTCGCCCAAGGTGACCTTGTCGCTCACCGGGGTGTAGCCGGCGTCCTTGAACACCTGGCGGGCCATGGAGTCGTCCACGGTGCCGGGCTTGGGAACGTCCTTGATTCTCTTGTCCTTCAAGAGGAACGGGGCCACTTCGGCGATGTTCTTCTTTTCCGCTTCGTTGAAGTAGAAGGACTTCCACTCGCGAACGGGGTTCTTGGAGTCTGCGGGAACCTGGCCGTAGATGGAGTACCAGAGCACCTTCTTGGGAACGCCGGTGGCGTGCTTGGACACCATATCGATAACACTGGACCAGTTCTTGGGATCGAGCAGGTAACGCTGGGCTTCCAGTTCGGCGCGCAGGTAGCCCTTGGCCACTTCAGGATACTTGTCCATGAAATCCTTGCGCATGACCACCATGCCCAGGTCCGGGTTGTCGCAGGCCCGGCCGTCGGCCACGATGCGGGACACGCCTTCGCCCACATCGGAGGCGATGCGCGAAAGCGTGGGCTCCCACAGGGAGGCCGCGTCGAGCTTGCCGATGCGGAAGTTGGTACCGATGACTTCGATGGACTGGTTCAGGTATTCGGCGGGTTTGACGTTATACTTTTCAAAGAATTTGAGCAGGTATTGGTCCGAAGCGCTGCCTTTGGGAGCGGCGATGACCTTGCCGTCGAGCCAGCGGGCCAGTTCCTCGTTACTTTTAAACTGGGGGGCGTCCTTTTTGACCAGGACCAGCGAACAGCGGGTTCCTTCGGACATGCCAGCGGTGGCCACCATCTTTATTTCCGCCTGCTCGGGTTTGGAGCAGAGGATGGTTGCGGGCATCACGCTCATGTAGCCGATGTGGGCTTTGTCGGCCAACATGTTGTTGGCCACGACAGTGCCTTGCAGGGCACCCTGGAATTCGATTTCAGTGCCCTGGGGGACGTACTTCTTCCAAAGGCCCAGTTCGGAGTTGATGATGGCTTGGTAGGAGATGGTGTCATAGGGCTGGTAGCCGACCACGAATTTTTCAGCCAAGGCCTGGCTGGCGGCGAAAAGCGTTAGCAGAGCTAAAAATCCGAAGATGCGTCGAAACACTTTCATTGTTCCCTCCTTCGGTTGCACGGCAAGGCCTGAAGCGTTTCAGGCCCCTCCGGCGCCCGGCTTGCGGCCGGTGCGGTCCGGATCGTCCTATCCCCACTGTTTCAGGATGTTCCTCCTGTTAAAGCCCTGTAAAGTTGCGCCAGACCTCAGCTTAAGCTGCGCGGAACGTCGGGCTGGTCTTGGCGGAAAGTATAAGAGCAAAACCGGTACCAACCTGTTTACGTTGCCTGTACCGGCGCAGAAGGGCTTGATTGCTGGGTTGTCCGGCAGTTCCCTCTTCGTGTTAAGGAATCGGGAAGAAACCCGGCGCACCGGTGGTGCAGAATTGCAACTCTGGATAATAGGTATTATTCTTAATGACACAAAATTCACAAGCCAGGGTGTTGTCTCTCGAATAGCGTTGCGATAATGCAACTGTGGTGCGAATTTGCAACGACGATATTTGCGATATTCATACGCAGAAAGGCTGGGGGTCGGGGAAAACAGGCTGCTTTTGCTAATTCCCTGATTATACAGGATTTATATTTAAGTCAAACCCGTAAGCCGTGTGCTGAATCCGGCTTGAAACGCACGAGCTTTGCATGTGCCGGTGCAGACCGCCGGCTTTTACAGGTATACCATACCGCCCAAAGGGGTGCGCGCGATGAACAATGGTGATCAGACAGCGTCCATGCTCTGTGGCTATTTGGACAGCATTTTGGACACACTCTCGGATGGTGTCTACATCACGGACAAATCCGGCACGTCCCTTAGGGTCAACACCATGTACGAGCGGCTTACGGGGCTCAAGCGCGAGGAACTGCTGGGACTGAATGTTCGGGAGCTGAAGGAAAGGGGAGTCTACAACATAGCCCTGAATCCGGAGATAGTGGAGACCGGGAAGCCAGTGACGCGGGTGCAGACCAATATGCACGGGCGGCGCATGGTCTTGAGCGGATACCCCATCTTCGACGACAAGGGGGAGGTGGCGTTGGTGGTCACCTACGCCCGGGATATCACCATCATGTCCCAGATGAAGGATCAGATCGCCGAGCAGCGCGAACTTATCGAAAAGTATCACAAAAACTTCGATTACCTGAACAAGCAGAAGACTCAGCGCTGCCCGCTCATCCTCACCAGCAAGGAGATGACCCGGGTCGTCGAGCAGCTCCAGCGTATCGCCCCGACCGACGCTACGGTGCTTCTCCTGGGCGAAACCGGCGTGGGCAAGGACGTGCTGTCTCGGAACATCCACGAACAGAGCACGCGCCACGACAGGCCTTTTTTCAAGGTCGACTGCGCGTCCATCCCGGAAAACCTCATTGAATCCGAGCTGTTCGGCTATGCCCCCGGCGCGTTCTCCGGAGCTCTCACCAAGGGCAAGATCGGCTTCTTCGAAATGGCGGACAAGGGGACTATCTTCCTGGATGAGATCGGCGAATTGCCCCAGATCATGCAGTCAAAGCTTTTGCGGGTTTTGCAGGACCAGGAAGTGGTCCGGGTGGGCTCCACACAGTCCAAGAAGGTGGATGTGCGCATCATTGCCGCCACCAACCGCGATCTGGCCGAGGAGGTGAAGCGCGGAAACTTCCGAAGCGACCTCTACTACAGGCTTCGCGTGGCCGTTATCAACATTCCTTCTCTGCGGGAGAGGCCGGAGGACATCCTGCCTCTGGCCAGGCATTTTCTGGAGAAATACGCCACAAGATATCGCAAGCGCAGATTCTTTTCGCCCATGGTGGAAGAGGCCATGAAGGCCTATCGTTGGCCGGGAAACGTCCGCGAACTGGAGAACATGGTCCAGAGCCTGGTGATCACCTGCGAACGGGAGGCGGTTGAATTGAGCGACCTGCCCGGGGCCATGCTCGACGAGCAGAAGCCCATGGTTTTGGCAGCTTCCCTGGCCTGCCACATAGACACCGCCTCGGGCAAGCCGCTCAAGGAGATCATGGCGGACATAGAACGGGGTCTCATCCAGGATGCGCTCGACACCCACGGGTCGGTCAGCAAGGTGGCCAAGCTGTTCGGAGTGAACAGGACCACCATTTTCCGGAAACTCCAGATCAAAGACCCCGAGCAGCCTTCGACCCAGTCCGATTCGGGTACCTCTGGAAACGAGTCTGATTAGAATCTGCTCAAGAGGGTATTCGAAGCTCTGCAGAGTCCATTTCTTGGGCGAATTCTTTTGCATTGTGATGCAGCTAAAAATTGCATCATGTCGCATTTTTGCAACATAGTCTAACACATTTAAATCACGTAACTTGTTCAGGTGTGGGGCACGATGTGTTGCAAATATGCAGCAGCTCGTTCCTTTTCAACATTCAAATCTCATGCGCCTAGGGAGGCCCCCGATTGAACGTAAATGAGGGGGATTCCAAATGGGCCAAACTAACATCCTGTTATATATGAACTAATCTCTTCTGCATCACCTGTAAGTCTCTTGCGGTGTTTGCGCGAAAGAATCGGCCAATTAAAAAGATGTTGTATGCAACATGCTAAGATATAATGCTTTATGTGTTGAGCAGCCTTCTCCCCAGCTCTTGACCGAAGAAACCGGCATACGCGTTGCTAAGGATGTTTGAGGGCGTGCTCCAAGACGCCCCATGACGCCGGTTCACGCGTCCAACAAAACCGCATTTCAAATACATCGGTAGGAGAGGGGTACGCCATGTTGAATCCTATCTGTTGCGAAGCTTACAGTTCGCACGAGCAACGTCTCCAGGACAAGATCGAGGGGAAGGAAGACAAGTTCCGGGCAACGCACAAAAGGGTGTTCACCATCCTTGAGAGCTTCGACGGGGTAAAACCCCGGATCGACGTGGAGCGGGCCAAATATTTCACCGAGTCCATGAAAGAGACCGAAGGACAGGCTCTGGTTTTGCGTTGGGCCAAGGCGCTCAAGCACATTGCCGAGAACATGACCGTCTACATCGACGACAACCAGTTGCTTGCCGGCCGGGCCGGGTGCCAGGGGCGTTACGGCATCCTGTATCCCGAGCTGGACGGCGATTTCCTTGGGTTGGCCATCGAAGAGCTGCCCAAGCGCAAGGAATCCCCTTCTTACATCACTCCCGAAGACGCCAAGGTGGTCATCGAGGAGATCGCCCCCTACTGGAAGGGCAAGACCTTCCACGAGGCCCTCAACAAGGCGCTGCCGCCCGACGTCCACAAGTTGACCTACAACGACCCCGAAGGTCTGGCCTCCCGCTTCGTGGTGAACGAGACCGCGTCTTTCAGGTCCTCCATTCAGTGGGTGCACGATTACGACAAGGTGCTCAAGCGCGGCTTCAAGAGCCTCAAGGACGAAGCTCTGGCCAAGCTCGAGGCGCTTGATCCCCTTAGCCCCGTGGACAACGTGGAGAAGCGCCCCTTCCTGGAGGCCATGGTCATCGTGTGCGACGCCATCGTGCACTGGGCCAAGCGCCACGCCGTCCTGGCCCGCGAGGTCGCGGCCAAGGAGTCCGACCCCACTCGCAAGCAGGAACTGCTGACCATGGCAGATATCTGCGAGCGCGTGCCTGAACACCCCGCCCGCAACTTCCACGAGGCCGTGCAGTCCCAGTGGTTCACCCAGATGTTCTCGCGCATCGAGCAGAAGACCGGCACCATCATCTCCAACGGACGCATGGACCAGTATTTCTATCCCTTCTATCAGAAGGACATGGAAGAAGGCCTCCTGACCGAGGAAAAGGCCGTGGAGCTTCTGGAGTGCATGTGGGTGGGCATGGCCCAGTTCATCGACCTCTACATTTCCCCCACTGGCGGCGCCTTCAACGAAGGCTACGCCCACTGGGAGGCCGTTACCATTGGTGGCCAAACCCCGGACGGGCGCGACGCCACCAATGAGCTGACCTACCTGTTCCTCAAGTCCAAGCGCGAGTTCCCGCTGCACTATCCGGACTTGGCGGCGCGAATCCACTCGCGCTCCCCCGAGCGCTACCTGTGGGAAGTGTCCGAGACTATCAAGGACGGCGCTGGATTCCCCAAGCTCATTAACGACGAAGAGGTCATTCCTCTCTACGTGTCCAAGGGGGCTACCTTCGAGGAAGCCTACGATTACGCGGTGTCCGGCTGCACCGAGGCGCGCATGCCAAATCGTGACACCTACACCAGCGGTGGAGCCTACATCAATTTCGCTGCCGCCCTGGAGATGGTGCTCTACAACGGCCGCATGAAGAAATACGGCGACAGGGTGCTGGGCCTGGAAACCGGAGACCCCCGCTCGTTCAAGACCTGGGACGATCTCTGGAACGCCTACGTCAAGCAGCACGAGCTGTTCTTGAAAACAGCCTTCTACCAGCAGCACGTCATCATCAACCTGCGCGCCAAGCATTTCGCCCAGCCCATGGGCTCCGTGCTGCACGACCTGTGCATGAAGCACTGCCTGGACCTGCACACTCCGCAGATCCCGGAGGGGCTCAACTTCGGCTATTTCGAGTACATCGGATACGGCACGGTGGTTGATTCCCTGGCCGCCATGAAGAAGCTAGTGTTCGAGGACAAGAAGCTGACCATGGACGAGCTTCTCGATGCCATTGGGAACGACTTCGAGGGCAAGGAAGACGTGCGCGCCCTGCTCAAGAGCGCGCCCTGTTACGGCAATAACGACGAATACGCCGACTCCATCGCCAGGGACATCGACATCCTGTCCGTCAAATACGGCAACAAGTACTCGCCGGAACTCGGCATGCACAACGACGTGCGCTACGTGCCCTTCACCTCCCATGTGCCCTTCGGCAAGGTGGTGAGCGCCACTCCCAACGGCCGCCGGGCCTTCACCGCCCTGTCCGACGGCTCTTCGGCCTCCCACGGCGCGGACGTCAACGGACCCACGGCTGTGCTGCTCTCCAACTACACGTCCAAGAACTACGGCTACCGCGACCGCGCGGCCCGCATGCTCAACATCAAGTTCACCCCCAAGTGTCTGGCCGGGGATGAGGGAACGCGCAAGATGATCTCCTTCATCCGCACCTTCTGCGACCTGAAGCTCTGGCACGTGCAGTTCAACGTGATAAACCGCGAGACCCTGGTTGCGGCTCAGAAGGACCCGGAAAAGTACCGCAACCTTATCGTGCGCATCGCCGGCTACAGCGCCTACTTCGTGGACCTGTCGCCCGATCTGCAGAACGACCTGATCGCGCGCACTGTGCACGAGACCTGTTAGGTTTGTCTTCGCGGCGAGAGCCGCCGCAGCGGGAGACGCCCTGAAAAGGGGCGTCTCCCTTCTGCGTTTCGGATAAAGGGCAACGCGGCGCAATTTACAACCAGCTCCGCAGGGGCGAACGGGATGTGCCACATGACATCGCAAGAGGACAAAAAGACGAGCGGGGTGATCTTCAACGTCCAGAAGTACTCCGTCCACGACGGTCCCGGTATCCGCACCATAGTCTTCTTCAAGGGGTGCCCCCTGTCCTGCCGTTGGTGCAGCAATCCGGAATCGCAGTCCTTCAAGGTTGAGCTGGCCTTCAACGACGGGCGCTGCCTCGGTTTCTCCCAGTGCGTGCGCTGCCTGAACGCCTGTCCGAACCAGGCCATAGCCCAGCTGGACGACAAACCGGTGTTCAACCGGGAAATCTGCGCCAGCTGCGAAAGACACTGCGTAGACGCCTGCCCCGCCTCCGGCGTTATCGCCTATGGGCAGCGAAAGACCGTGGACGATATACTACGCGTGGTGGAACAGGACTCCGCGTTTTATACCCGCTCCGGCGGCGGCATCACCCTCTCCGGCGGCGAGCCCTTGGCCCAGCCGGACTTCGCCCTGGCATTGTTACGGGAAGCCCGGCGTCGCAGGTTGAACACGGCCATGGAAACCTGCGGCAACGCCCCCTGGGAGGTGGTCCGGGAAGTCTGCGGTCTGCTGGATTCATTGATGTTCGACATCAAGAGCTTGAATTCGGAGCGCCACAAGGAATTCACCGGTGTGCCCATCGACCTCATTGTCGACAATTTCAAGCGTATTGTCGGGGCTTTCCAGTCACTTCCAGTGCATGTCCGCACTCCCATCATTCCCGGATTCAACGATACGCAAGAGGACATCTCGGCCATCAGGGAACTCGTCTCAGGCTATCCGAACGTCACCTACGAGGTTCTTCCCTACCATCGCCTGGGCACCCAGAAATACCTCTTCCTCAACCGCGAAGCCCCCATGGGTGACGTAACCCTGCCAAGCGGAGTCTTTCAGCAGCTTGAAGCCGTCGCCAGGGGGGATCAAACGGAGAGAGTGCCCGAGGCCGCCCCGGTTTCCGAGAGGTAGAGCATCACGGCTGATGTGCATCGGCAACAGATGGTCGCAGGCCGCTTCTGGGTTTTCCAGAGGCGGCCTTTTCTTGCCTAGACTGCGGCCAGGGGTTCCCCACAAGGGCTGGACGCGGTATCATCCTCTTAACGGGGTACGAAAAAACCACATGAACCCCCGAGGAGAACGCAATGAAACGATTTGTCGCTGTCATCGGTGCCATGCTGCTGGGCTTTGCCTGCGCTGCGGCACCCTTTGGGGCCAGCGCGGCGCTGGCTCAGGGCAAGAAGGACTTCGTGAAGCTGACCACCACCAAGGGCGACATCGTGCTTGAGCTGGACGCCGCCAAGGCCCCGGCCACGGTTGAGAACTTTCTGAAGTACGTGAAGGACGGCTATTACAACGGCCTTATCTTCCACCGGGTCATCAACGGTTTCATGATCCAGGGTGGGGGCATGGACAAGAACATGAATCTCAAGCCCGGACGTGCGCCCATAAAAAACGAGGCTGACAACGGCCTGAAAAACGAGGCCTATACCGTGGCCATGGCCCGCACCAGCGATCCCCACTCGGCCACTGGACAGTTCTTCATCAACGTGGTGAACAACACCATGCTGAACCATACGGCCAAGACTCCTGCCGGATGGGGCTATGCGGTCTTCGGAAAGGTGGTGGAAGGCAAGGAGGTGGTGGACGCCATCAAGGCCGTGCCAACCGGCACCAAAGGAGGCTATGAAAACGTGCCCCGCGAGCCGGTGGAGATACTGAAGGCCGAAGTGGTGCAGCGCTAGGAGTTCACGTCCGGGATTTGTTTCAACAGGAGGTCGAACACGCTGGCAGCGTCTATAACGCCGATGGTCTCTTCGCCCCTGGTAACCAGGAGATAGTCCCGGCGCTTGAGCACCATAAGGTCGATTGCCACGTCCAGGGTGGCCATGGCATCGATGCTTTCGTCCTCGGAGGGTGCTCCAAGCAAGCTTTCCACAGTGTTGGTGGATGCGGCCCGGGTGAGGGCGCCAAGCGATTCCGGGTTCAGGGTGTATTGCTCCACGAACATTCCGAGCATGTCCGAACCTACTCCATGTTCGGCCATGTCCGAGAAGAAGCCCGCGTCTGCGTATTTGGGATTAAGACCGCGCAGAAGGTCAACCATGCCAAGGATGCCCGCCACTGCCCCGTCCTGGCCGCGCACCGCGACCAACCGGGCCTGAGGGTCAGCAGTCTTCCGCCTGAGTGTCTCTGCTGCTTCCATCAGGCTGGTCCGGGCAGTTATCGAGGGCAAATCCTCGGCAGGGGTCATGATGTCCGTAACCGGGGTGGTATGCATGTGGGAACCTCTGGCTTGACGCGCCGGTGCTGTGTAGTGTCTTTCACAGGGAACCAAAAATCTCCGGGCATGGCAAGGACTGCTGGCTTGCGAGGCCCTACGCTCACGAGATTTCAAGTTGCCCGCCTGCCCCAGAGTGCCGTACCCTTTGGTGCAAGACTGAAGTCCCTGGAGGAACGATGAACAGTACGATCCGTCCGGCCGCAATGGTGTTAGCCTTGGTTCTTTGCCTTCTGGCCGGACAAGCCTCCGGGGCCGAGCTTATCTCCGGCCAGGCTGTCTATGTTCCGTGCTATTCGCAAATCTACCATGGCATCAGAACCCGCCCCATAGACCTTACCATCACGCTCTCGGTGCGAAACATCGACCCCAAGCGCAGCGTGACGCTGACCGCAGTGGATTTTTATGACACTGCCGGCAAGCTCGTCAGGCGCTATCTGGATACGCCCGTGCAAATGGCCCCCCTCATGACCCGGGAATTCATCGTGGGTCAGACCGACACCGCAGGTGGTTCCGGGGCCAACTTCATTGTGCTCTGGTCGGCTGATCCTCCGGCCAATCCGCTTTTCGTGGAAGCGGTCATGATCGGCACCACCGGCCAGCAGGGCATTTCCTTTTCCAGCCACGGGATAGCCCTGGCAGTGGAGTGAGCCAGCAGGTCCTACGGCTTGCAGGAGACGTGGCACACCCCCATGGGCGTGGTGACGGCATGGGGGAAGTATCGCCTGCGGACCCACAGAGCCACATTGACCAGCCCGATGAGCACAGGCACTTCCACCAGGGGACCGATGACCGCGGCAAAGGCCTGGCCGGAATCGATCCCCCAGACAGCCACGGCCACGGCGATGGCCAGCTCGAAATTATTGGATGCGGCCGTGAAGGACAGGGTGGCTGACTGTTCATAAGTGGCTCCGGCCTTTTTGGAGAGCCAGAACGAGACTGCGAACATGGCCAGGAAGTATACGCAGAGCGGCACTGCGATAGTAAGCACATCCAGGGGCAGGCGCACCACGGCTTCGCCTTTGAGGGAGAACATCACCAGGATGGTGAACAAAAGGGAGATGAGCGTGATCGGGCTGATCTTAGGTATAAACTTGGTTTCGTACCACTCGATGCCCATGGCCTTTATCCCCACCACCCGCGAGAGCACGCCGGCAATGAAGGGAATCCCCAGGTAGATGAAGACGCTCTCGGCGATCTGCCCCATGGAGATGGCCACATCCATCCCCGTAAGACCAATCCAGCCGGGCAGCACTCCGATGAAGAACCACGCATAAGCCGAAAAGAACAGCACCTGGAAGATGGAGTTGAAGGCCACCAGCCCGGCGCAGTATTCGCGGTCGGCCTGGGCCAGGTCGTTCCAGACGATGACCATGGCTATGCACCGGGCCAGGCCGATCAGAATGAGCCCGACCATGTATTCGTGCTGCCCCGAGAGAAAAGCCACGGCCAGAATGAACATGAAGACCGGCCCGATCAGCCAGTTCTGCACCAGGGAGAGCATCAGAACACGCCAGTCCCTGAAAACCTGCCCGAGCTTTTCATAGCGCACCTTGGCCAGGGGTGGGTACATCATGAGAATAAGCCCAATGGCTATGGGAACGTTTGTGGTTCCTGCCTGAAAGCGGTCCAGAATGCCTCGGACGCCGGGGTAAAGATAGCCGATGGCCACCCCGGCGAACATGGCCGAGAAGATCCACAGGGTCAGCCAGCGGTCGAGAAAGGAGAGGCGTTTTGTTACGTCAGACATGGTGTCTCCATGAAGGTTTGCAGGATTCGCCAGGTGGAAATTACTTCTTCTTGTTTAGGGCGTCCATGAAATCACGGGCCGCGTCTCCGCGCAGAAGTTCGGTGAGCCCAACCAGGCCATCGACGAGATAGCGTGAAGTGTAGCCCTGGGTGCGCAGGTAGACCATGGCGATGTTCGAGCGGTCCATATGCGGGCAGGCCGTGACGATGATCTTGTCCTTGGGCAGCTCGTTCAGGCGGTTCGGGAGTTCGTTAAGCGGAATGTGCAGGCCGAAGTTCATGTCCCAAGCCTGCTTTTCTTCAGGAAAACGGATGTCTACGAGCACGGCCTCATTCTTGGCCAGCATGGCCAAGAGTTCCTTGCCGGAACATTTCATTTCCTTGCGTGCGGCATAGTCGAAGGACCGGACGTAGCGGTCCAGGCTCTGAGGTTCAGCTGCCATGGCTGGGGTGGTTAGGCAGAGGAAGGCCAAGAGCAGAATCACGTGGTGTATGGGTCTCATGGTCGTCTCCTTGGTGTTGAAAATGTGGATGGCGTACCGCTTTACACGCCAACGAAAGGCCTGGCTGCGAAATACACGCCCATAAGCCCGATCATCAGCCCAGCAGTGCGACGAAACCATACCCCTCCCTGGCGGATGGGGCCGGCTTCCATCCAACGTTGAACAAGGGTCGTGGAGCTGCCAGCCACTACAATGGGCAGGCAGTGGCCCAAGGCGAACAAGGCAACGAGCGCCACACCTGTCATGATTTTCTGCTGGATGGTGATGATTGCCAGAATGGGCGCAATGAAGCCGAAGGTGCATGAGCCCGATAAAACCCCATAGGCAAGGCCAAGCAGAAACGCTCCCCAGTGGCCTTTAACCTTCATGCGGCCCATGAGCCCGCCGGAGATGGTGCATTTGGCCACGCCCAGCATATCCAGGGCAACCCAGATCAAAACAGCCCCGACGAGGATGGTCCAGTAGGGGCCAATGTCGCCGAGCATGCGACCCATCAGCGAGCAGCTCACGCCAACCGCGGCAATGCTCAGAAAAAGGCCCCCTGTGAAGGCAAGCGAGTACTTGGCGGCCTCCCGCCCTTGTATGAGTCGCCCCTGCCCGGCTACATATCCTACGATGAGAGGAATTGAGGCCAGGTGGCAAGGGCTGAAAAGCACGCTCACCACGCCCCAGAGAAAGCAGCCCACGGCAGCGATGGCAAAACTATCCACCATCCAGGCGTTGATGGTCAAAAAGAGTTGGTCAAGCATTATAGTGCGCCTCTACTGGGCCAACAGCTTGTCCAAAACTTCCGATATGGACTTCTTGTCGAAGAATCCCTCGTGTCTGAAGACCTCCTTGCCTTGCCGGTCATAAAAGATCTGGGTGGGAATCGCCCGCAATCCGTACTTCTTGCTCTGGTCCGGATTTTCCCACACATCGATGAATATGACAGCCGCCTTGCCTGAGTATTCTTTCTCAACGGCATCCAGGATAGGGATCATCATCTTGCAGGGGATGCAGGACTTGGCGCCCAGGTCCAGCATGGTCACCGTATTCTTGGCCGGAACCTCCGGAAGCGGGGCGGCCAATGCCTGGGAGAAAAGGGAGCATGCGACTAAAAGCGCGGCCGAGCAGGCAAAGGCTGTAAACTTCACTCAGCACCTCCACAGGCACAACCACAGGTGCGTTTTACAGCGGAGGCGTCTTTCATGCTCCGGGCGGCCTGTTTCACGGTTTCCAAGTCCTCTGTCGAGAGGGCCAGGGCCCGGTCCTTGACTTTGTCTATGCCCAATTCCGTAACCACCATATAGGCGCCCATGGGCAGGCCGGCGTTCTCCATGATCGCCTTGGCGCAGCCCACGGGGCATCCATCCAGCACGAGAATTTCCGGGGCCTCCCCCGTGGCCTTGACGAAACCTTTGAGCTTCGCGCCGACTCCGGCCAGGCAGTACATTTTGCCGAACCCCTCGCGGGTGAGTTCCACAGCCGCCTGATTGGTCAACTGGCCCACATTGGACCCTCCGGAACAAGCCAGAAGCATCACTTCGCCATTTTGTGAACAGCATGTTGCGTTCATATCGCTTTCCTCTTTCTTTTTATGATTGTGATGCAAGCCAGGCCAGAACTTCGGACTTGGCGGGCGCTCGTCCCGTGCACATCACCTTTCCGTCAAGAGCGACCGCCGGGGTGGAGAAAACTCCCATGGCCGCAATTTTCTGGAAGTCGGTCACTTTTTCAACCTGAGCGTCCACACCGGATTCGGCAACCGCAGCCCGGACGATCTTTTCCGCTTCGGAGCACTTCGGGCAACCGGGGCCCAGTACGCTAATGATCATGATTTCACCTGGAGTTTAAACGATGAAGTTGAACAAATAGCCGACCAGCAGGATACCCAAGCCAACCACGGCAATGAAGGTACCGATGAGGCGCGGTTTCAATACCTTTCGCAGGATGACCATTTCCGGCAGGGACAGGGCGATGACGGCCATCATGAATGCCAGCACCGTTCCCAGGGCGGCTCCCTTTTCCAAGAGAGCCTGCACCACGGGGACGATTCCGGCTGCATTGGAATACATGGGGATGCCGATAAGAACGGCCGCTGGAACGGACCACCAGGCATCTCGGCCCATGATGCCGGCCAGAAAACCTTCGGGGACGTATCCGTGGATGCCCGCGCCAACGGCGATGCCCAGGATCACATAGAGCCAGACCTTGCCCAGGATGTCGCGAACGCAGTCCAGGCCGTAGCGAACCCGCTCGTGCACACCCATGGGAGCCTGCTCCATGGACTGGCCGTTCTCGGCACGCACAAGTCGCACCCAGTCTTCGATGTGGGCCTCCATGCCAAAACGCCCGATAACCCACCCGGAGACAATGGCCACGGCAAGACCCGTCACCAGGTACAAGGCGGCGATCTTCCAGCCGAGCAGGCCGTAGAGGAGAACCAGGGCGATCTCATTGATCATGGGAGCCGACACCAAAAAGGAGAAGGTGACGCCAAGCGGCACTCCGGCGGTTACGAAGCCGATGAACAGCGGCACCGCAGAGCAGGAGCAGAAAGGGGTGACAATGCCCAGCAGGGCCGCCAGCACATTCCCGGAAAATTCTCGCTTACCGGCCAGGAAGCGCCGGGTTCGTTCCGGGGTGAAGAAGGAACGCACGATTCCTATGGCAAACACCACCAGCGCCAAGAGCAGGAGCACCTTGGGAGTGTCGTAGAGGAAGAATTCCACGGCCTGGCCGAGCCGGGATGTGGGCTCGAGCCCAAGCAGTCCGAAGGCAAGCGAACGAGCCAAGGACGGCAGAAGGGCATAGATTCCGGACCAGGCCACAAGTGCGGCGATTATTGTGAGGATGAGTCGCGTGGTCGAGGGGTGGGCATCTCTCTTGTCGGCCCGGTTTGCAGCTGGTCCAGCGTCAGGCTTGTCAGCGAGCTTCGAAGCGTCGGCCGTAGAAGTATCACCGGACGGTGAGTGCCGCAGATCCCCCAGAGAAGGAGCGGGCGGCCTTTTTTGGAGCGTGTCATCTAATGGTTTCATGGATCACCACCGGTTCTTCTCGCCTGATCCGCACGCGGCCTGAGATGGGCCCTGGTCGGCCACAGCTTTAAGAAACGGGCCGTCGCTCACCTTGGACACCGCCTCGCGGACCGACATGATTTCGGGATCGTTTTCAAGACATTGGGACAGCAGCGCCAGCATGCGTCCGGCGTGGCTGCCGTCTTTTGGCGCCAGCGAATAATGGACCCAGGCTCCCTTGCGTGTCCAGACCACCAAGCCGGCCTCCTCCAGTACTTTCAGGTGCTTGGAGACAGTGGATTGGGCAAGGCCTAAGACCAAATGAACCACGCATACGCATAAGGGCTTTACCTCGAGCATCTTGAGAATTTTAACCCGGGCCGGATCGCCCAGGGCCTTGGCCGCCTTGGTGAATGATTTCATAATACCCCCATATCGCGATATGACGATATGACGCTTTTAGGGTTCTGTAAAGCCGAATGTGAAAGTCGTCTGTGAAGCCAGTCGTGTATGGCGGGTTCAATCCCCGGCGATACCGGGAGAAAACACTTGAGGGGCGGACGAGCAGAAAACCCTAGTCTCGCGCAGTAACCCACCAATGCGGAGTTGCGCCACCCGGCGTAACACAGATAGGCGTGATGGCTGGGGTGGGGATCAAAGCAGATGAACGACGGAGACTATTTAAAGGCTTTCAGGTCAAAGGCCGCGATGGCGTAGAGCACCGGCACCATGAGCAATGTGACGAAGGTGGCAACAGCCAGCCCGCCGATCTGGGCGTAGCACATGGGCTCCCAGAGCGGACCGCCGTTTTTGGCCAAGGGAAAAAGCGCCGTCACTGTGGCTCCCACGGTGATGAGCACCGGACGAAGCCGCAGGATGCCGGCATCCAGGATGGCCTGGCGCAGGGGCTCGCCGGCATGGAGCCTTTCCTCGATAAAATCGAAGAGCACGATCACATGGCTCACGATCACTCCGATAAGACTTGCTATGCCAAGAAAGGCCATGAAACCGAAGGGCTGGCCCATGATCGCCAGGGCGGCGAAGGCCCCGGCCACCCCATAGGGTATGGCCCCGAACACCAGCAACGGCTTCACCGCGTTCTTGAACTGAAAAAGCAGGGCCAGATAGATCATTGCCACGGAAACCGCCATGACCATGCCCATTTCAGCAAACCCCTTCACCTGCTCCTCGTGCTCTCCTCCGATTTCAAGCGAACACCCAGGCGGCATATCCGACTCCAGATCCTTGATGGCGGGCATGGCGACCGTAATCACCTCTGAGGCCAAAACACCGGGCAAAGGAAAACAGGACACGGTGATGGTGCGGAAGTGGTTGCGCCTGGCAATGCGTTCCGTGTACATCCCCCAGGTGATGTCTGCCACTTGGGTAAGGGGGACTTTGTGTTCGTAGGATTGCGGGTAGACGTAGAGGTTTGCCAGGTCGGAGAGTTTGCCCCGCTCTTCTCCGCGGAGTCTCAGAACAACGGGAAAGGAGAGTCTGCCCTGGCGCAGGCTAGTCACCGTGAGCCCGTTCATGGCCATGGCCGTGGAGCGGGCAACATCCTGGTTGGTGGCTCCGGCCAGGTTGGCCCGGTCCGGATCAATGCTTATGCGGGCCGTGAACCTGGAGGATCCCCAGTTGTCGCTGACCCTGTCGGCCATGGGAAGACCCAGCAATATCGTCTTCATGCGTTCCGCCAGCATGCGAAGCGCTTCCTCGTCCTCGCCTGAGATACGGATCTGCACCGGGATGCCCACAGGCGGGCCGGTCTCGAGTCGGCGCACATCCACCCGGGCTCCCGGGATCACCGCCTGCAGCCTGGCCTGCAAGGGATCGCAGAAGAGCTCAGTGACGCGCTTGTCTTGCACTTGAAGAAGTATCTGGGCGTAATTGGGCTTTTTGAGTTCAGGCGTCACAGAGAACCAGAAGCGTGGTCCGCCTCCTCCGATGAAGGTGGTCATGGACATTAGCGGGTCGGGATAGTCCTTGTTCGCTACACCGAAATCATCAGCCGCACGGGCAATGGCCTGTTCAACTTCCACGGTTGTCCGCGCGGTGAGGTCGATGGGTGAATCCTCGGGCAGGGTCACATCGACGTAGGAGAGGTAAGAGCGGTCGATGGGGAAAAACATGGGCTTCAACAGGCTCTTGGCAAAAAAACCGGCTCCCACGAGAACCAGGGAAACGGCCAGCACCTTCCACCGGTTGTCGATGAGCCAGCCGCCCAGCCGGTAGTAGAGCTTGGCGAACCCCTGGTCAGGCCGGGGTGAATCTTTCGACGAACGCAGCAGATAATAGCCGAGAAAGGGGATGAAGCTCATGGACACGATGCGCGAAGCCACGAGCGAGCAGGTGACCACCACCGGGAGACTGTACAGAAAACGCCCCTTGTCGCCTGAGAGGAGAAGAAAGGGCAGATAGGCCACGATGTTGGTTATGGTGGCATAAAGGATGGCTTTGGCAAGCTTGGTGGGGCCAGTCCAGGCCGCTTCCAGGCGAGGAATTCCAGATGCCAGTTCGCGCTTGATTGCGTCGCCGGCCACCACGGGGTCGTCCACCAGAAGTCCCAGGGCTATGATGAGCGAGGCGATGGAAATCTGCTGCAGGTCGATGCCAAGCATGTGCATCATGCCGAAGGTCATGCATAAGGTGATTGGGATCGACAGAGCCATGAGCAGGGCCGAACGCCATTCCCGGAAACCGATGGCCGCCACCAGGACCACCAGGATGACGGCCTCGTAGAGGCTGTTCATGAAGAGCGACACGCTTTCGGTCACCTGCCTGGGCTGGTCCGAAGTGCGGGCCATGATCAGGTCTTCGGGGAGGCGCTGTTTGAGGCCGTCCAGGGCTTTGTCCACTGAGGATGAGAACCTGCCGATCTGTTCCCCGGCTCGCATGGTGACGGCCAGGGTGATGGCTTTCCCGTTGGCCCAGCGGCCTGTGTCGTCCCGGAAGGAGTAGCGGTTTATAGTGTCTGCCGGGGACTCGTAGCTGCGTTCCAATTCCACCAGGTCGCGCAGATAGAGGCCGTTGGCCACAAGCGTCCCCCCCAGCTCCTTTTCCGAGGAAAATTCGCCAGTGGGCTCAAGGGCCACGTTGCGTCCGCCAAAATCAGCCACACCCCCGTTCGGAGTAATGTTTCGTCCGGCTAAAGCGTCCCGTATACGCCAGGGCTGGACACCGTAGGAAGCCAGGCGTTCCTGGGAATATTCAAGGAAAAGGCTTTCCTGCCGCACTCCCCAGCGGGTGACCTTGGCCACCTCGGGCACGCCGAGCAGCGTACGGGTTATTGTGTCCGTGAAGCTTTCCAGATCCCTGTAAGTGAATTTGTCCCCTGCCTGGGATGAAATGAGTTCTTCTGTCTGGGCTGGATCAGCGACTATGATCGGGGACCACAGGTCAGGGTTGAGCTCGGAATGTCTGATCCCTTCGTGGGCGAAGCGCATGATGAGATCGCGAAATTCCACCGGACTTGTTTTCGTGGCCACGTCCACGACCACGACTCCGGGTTCCGATCCAGTGCGGACGTCGGACACCATGGTATTGGTGGCAAGATGCCGCTCGAACAATGCCAGCTTGCGCTCCACCTGGGCCTGGGGAACTCCGGGGGGAACCACCAGAACCATAGACATCCTCGGTTCACCCATGCCCTGGCGCAGCCTTTCGATAATGCGCCTGGCCTGGACAGCCCGCAGGGCGGTCTCGGCTTGACCGGCCTTGGGAGAGGCCACGGTGAGCATCAGTGTGGCCGTGTCGCCGAAGTCCTTTATGAACGTCACCGGTCCCGCCCCGTCCGGCAGGTTCCTGATTGCGGCCAGCTTCAGGTTGATGTCGTCCAGGACTTCCCCGGTCTGCGAGAGTTCGTCCCGGAGCTTCACCGTGACCACGGACATGCCCGTTCGAGTCACTGATTCCACCCTGTCCACCTTGTCGTTCTCGGCAACGCGCTGCTCGATAACCCGCGTGACGAGCTCCTCGACCTTTTCCGCGCGTATCCCCGGCCACGGACACAGAACGGCGGCCACGCGCACCGGAATCTCCGGGTCCTTGCGCTGGGGCATCTTGACGTAGCCGAAGACTCCCCAGGCCAGCACAGCGACGAGAAGCACCCAGGAGACGTGGCGGTGCTCCACGAAGAAGCGGGCCATGTTGCGTTTATCGAGCATGGAGGATGCCTGCCTAGCGGATGATGCGCACTTCCTGGCCATCCGTGGCCAAGGTGGTTCCCCTGGTGATGACCTTTTCGCCGGGAGCGAGGCCGGACACGATGGTCACCATGTCGCCGGCCACTCCTGCCACGGTGATGGTCCTGGCTGATGCGTATGTCTTCCCGTTTTTTTCGGAGAGGACATGGACCACGAACTCGCTCCCGCTCTTGGGGCGGGCCAGGGCGTGCAGCGGTACGGCCGCAAGGGACGGGCGCTGGTTGTCGGGACTTTTGTTCACGCTGGCGACCATGCCGTCCTTCAATATGCCTTCCGGGTTCGGGATGGTCACCTCCACGTCGAAGGTGCGGTTCTTGGGGTCGGCCGACGGAGAGACCGCCGTGACCGTGCCGGTGAATTCCCTGCCGGGCAGGGCGTCAGTGGTCATGGTCAAGCCGCTCCCGAGGCCAACCCTCGGGATGTCCTGGTCAGGCAGGCCGAACACGGCTTTCACGGAGGAGAGGTCGGCCAGCACGAAAGCCACGCTCCCCTGGTTCACCAGGCTTCCGCGTTCCACGTCGCGGCGAACCACAAGGCCGTTCATGGGGGAGGCCAGGGACGCGTCGCGTAGATTTATCTCGGCTTGCTCCAGGGCGGCCGCGTATTGGGCGACCTTGGCCTGGGCCACTTCCAGACGCTCCTGGGTGCGGTCGAACTCGCTGCGCGAGATCACCTCCCCTTGAATGAGCTTGGCGTTTCGCTCCTGGTCCCTGCGCGCCAGAACCAGGGAGGCCTTGGCTTCGTCCAGGCTCGACCGGGCCTGGGCCAGCTTGGCCTTGAAGTCGTTTTCCCGAAGCCTCACGAGCACCTGCCCTTTTTGCACCCTGCTTCCCTTGTCCAGGGCCTTAGGAGAGATTTCCTCCACATAGCCCGGGACCTTGAAGGCCAGGTTCACCAGCTCACGGGGAGCGAGCACAGCCGTATACCTGCTGGCCAGGGCGGACTGTTCTCCGGAAGTGGCTGCCACAGCGGCCACGGGCTGCACGGACACGGCCAGTGGAGCCTTTTCGATGCGGCGTTCCTGCGCGCAGGAGCATGCAGCAAGGAGAAGGGCAAAAATCATGAACCTGTTCATGCCTGCCTCCGGATGCTCTGGCGCACGGCCTCGATTCCCGCCAGGGAAAAGAGGAATATGTGTCTGGCCAATTGGTCCACATCGTGCGGATGATAGGTCTTGTCCGGATAGAGCTCGCTTATGATCACCCGGTTCTGGGCATGGAAAAAGCATTGGCCGACCACGGACCCGGCGCACAGCCGTACGGTTTCGTCATCTGCTCCTGGCCCCAGGTTCTCCCTGAGTATAGCCTCCAGCATGTCCCTGATGGGGCGCATGAAGCGCTCCACCAAGGGTTTGAGGGCCGGGCTCGGATTTCCCATCTCCATCCAGAAGAGCTTGGATTCCCGGGCGAGTTTTGGGTCTTCGGGAAAATCCATGCGCAGGAGATTGACCACGAACCTGAGCAGGCGCTCTTCAGGTTCCTTGCAGCGCTCCATCCCCTCGTGCATGGGATAGCGCTCGTGGCAGGCGAGCATGATGTGCTCGAGCACTGCCGCGTGCAGGGCGTCCTTGGACCCGAAATGGTAGTTCACAGCCGCCACGTTGGCCTCGGCCTTGGCGCAGATGTCGCGAATGGTGGCCGCGTCGTATCCCTTCTCAAGAAATACTTCGATGGCGGCTTCGAGAATGCGTTTTGTGGTGTCGCTCAGGTCCATGGCAAACCTCGTTTCAAGCTGTGATTTAAACAGTGTTTAAATCGTGGTTTGAAGGATGTCAATGATTCCTCCCTGGAATTGATTCGGGTACGTTAAAAAAATGGAAAGATGGGTCGGTTCAACAGGTACTTGGGGCCAAAGAAACCGTTTCTTCGACCAAACACCCGAACAGGGCGGGGCAAAGAGATGATGCGGACATTGACCCTGGGGGTTACGACGATTGCGATGAAACACCGCCGGACACGGAAGAGGACTGCGGGTGTGAGGACTTTGGTGACGAGTAGCGGACCGTCATGCTGCCCGTTGGCAAGGCGTGCCTGAGCGGCTATCATCCTTCTCCCATGACTCTTGAAACCATCTGGCATTCCACTGCGTGGCCGCTTCTCAAGCTGCTTGGTGCGCTCTCCTTGAGCCTTCTCGCCGCGAACCTCATCGAAACCCTCAACTGGACCAGGTTTTTGGCCCGGTTCGCCAGCCCGCTCATCAGGGCCGGGCACATGCAGGATGTGGTGGGGGCAAGCTTCTCCATGGCCTTTTTTTCCGGCATGGCGGCCAACACCATGCTGTCCGAGGCGCACCAGCAAGGCAGGCTCACGGACAAGGAGCTGATCCTGGCCAACCTCTTTAATTCCCTGCCCACCTATTTCCTGCACCTGCCCACCATGATCTTCGTGACCGTGCCTTTTCTTGGCACGTCGGCCGTCATCTACGTGGGCATGACCCTGGGCGCGGCCTTGCTGCGCTCTCTGGGCATCGTCCTGGCCGGAAGGGTGCTCTTGCCGCCTCTTCCGGAAGGGTGCGTGGAGTGCCAGCTCCCGGAGAAGGGCCCCACCTTGAATGAGGCCCTGCGCAAGAGCTGGCAAAGATTCAAGAAGCGTATAACCAAGATCTGTCTGATTACAGCTCCCATCTACGCGGCCATGGTTGGGCTCAATTCCTGGGGTTTTTTCGCGGCAGCCGAGAAATTCATCGCGGACAATTTGAGCTTCATGGACTGGCTTTCGCCCAAGGCGGCTTCCATCGTGGTCTTTGGCATGGCCGCCGAGTTCACTGCCGGGTTGGCCGCTGCCGGAGCGCTTCTGCAAGGGGGCGAGCTGCCGGTGAAGGACGTGGTGCTGGCCCTTTTGATCGGAAATCTGCTCTCAACTCCCATGCGGGCCTTCAGGCACCAGTTCCCGTACTATGCGGGCATCTTCAAGCCTGCCCTGGCCATGAAGCTCATCGTACACAACCAGAGCTTCCGGGCAGCGAGCCTTCTTGTCGTGGGCGTGGCCTATTACTATGCGGGATAGTGGTGCCGCAGGGTATGCTGGCATTAAGGCGTGGGGCACGTGGGTGGTAGAGTCGATCCGGCAGCTGGACGAAGGCGCATCGTAAACCGTCGCTCAGACGGCCACATCGAGTTAGGAATCGCGATGACTGCGGGCGAGATTCTCGACACCCTAAAGGCCCTTGGCAGCGAGAAGAATCGGCAAGGCATGGCTCGTTTCGGCATAAACGTGGCCAATGCTTGCGGGGTGAGCATGGCGTCCCTGCGTCCACTTGCCCGGGAGTACAGACGAGACCATACCCTGGCAGAGGAACTCTGGGAAACCGGTGTACACGAAGCCCGCATCCTGGCCTGCCTCATAGAGGATCCTGGGCGGGCAAGTCTGGAACAGCTTGCGCGCTGGGTTCAAGACCTCGATTCCTGGGATATAACGGACCAATTCTGCAACAAGCTGGTGGTGAAGACCCCATATGCGTGGCTCTTGGCGTCAGATTGGGCTCTTCGGCCTGAAGAGTTCGTGCGCCGAGCCGGGTTTTCGCTTATGGCTCAACTAGCCGTTCACGACAAGGCCGCCCAGGACAAGGAGTTCCTACCACTCCTGGAATTGATCGAGGCAACTGCATACGACGAACGAAACTTCGTGAAAAAGGCCGTGAACTGGGCTCTGCGCCAGATCGGAAAACGAAACCAGAATCTGCGGTTGAAGGCTGTGGCTTCGGCCAAAAGACTTTTGCTGCTTGATTCAAAATCCGCCAGATGGATCGCCCGGGACGCGCTGCGTGAACTGGGGAATAGCTAGGAAAGTTTAGGATTCGCAGGGCTCTGCCCTGCACCCGCTGGGGGGATGATCCCCCCAGACCCCGCAGTTATTGATTCTTTTAGGCTGCTGGCGATAAGTCTGGCGCACCACGCCCAATAAGAAAGCAACGTCTCATGGAACCGGCTACAAGAACTCACGAACTCGAATGGAGAAAACGCCGGGTCCAGGGGCTTACGGATCCTTGCCACCTGAGGGGGGGTAGGAGCCGTTATGACCCTGTGGGTAGGCTCTCCCCCTGGCCGCCGGAGGCATCTTGCACTCCTAAAATTCCTTCACCAGCGGCGAACCGGGCGCATCCAGGGTCTCCTTGGCCACGTTGCGCCCCGTCTTAAAGCCAAGAAGGCTGAACGATCCGTAGTGCGTCACCTTGGACGCCGCTGTGTTGACATCCTGGGGCTTGGCCTCCGGCCGGGCTTGGAACACCGAGGTGAAGCCGCCGGTCCTTGGCAACGCGGCGAACACTGTGTCCGCGTCCTGCGTCTGGGGCAGCACGTCGTGCAGGCCGGGGATGTCGAGCCGTGGGTGCCCGACCACCAGGAGGCCCTCCTTGGCGTAAGAGGCGATTGATCCGGGAGCGATGTCGCGCTCTTCAACCACCTTGGCGCCCTCTTGGCCGAGCCCGGCCAGAAGCGTGGGCAAGGCTTGGCGCAGTCTGTCCCCTGCCGAATCAGCCACGATGACGGTGAGCTTCTGAACTCCCTTCACGGAATTCACCGTGGGTGCGACTTCCGCAGGGTCGAGCAGACGGAAACAGTCGGCGCCTGGGTCCAGCGTCAGCCGCGTGGGCTTGCCCGGCACATCCAGGGCGATTTCCATTTCGGAGCCATCCAGGATGAGGCTTCGCTCCATGGGTCCAACGTCTGTGTCCACGCGGAGAGAAAGCTTGAGCAGATAGGGCTGTCCTTCCTGGGCAATTGTGACCCGGACGAGATATCCGCCAGAGGGATTGGTGGCGCTTTCGGCGCGGGTGATCGACAGCTTTGGCCCCCCGGTCCGGGTGATCCACTGTTTGAAAAACGTCAGGCTCGTGGCCTCGTCAAAACCCTCCAGGCCGGCGAAGACGCGCCTGAAATCCTCCCAGGAGGCGGGTTTGAAAAGTTTGTCCGTGTAAATGCGGCGAAGCCCCTGCCAGAATGCCTCGTCGCCCACGAAGCCGCGTAGCATGTGAAAAACGAACAGGGCCTTGCCGTAGCCCACGGCCTGGCTGGCTGGCGAGAAGCGCGACCCGAAACGCTCGAGGGGCAGGTCGCCACCCTGGCGGACAAGGTCGGCAAAAGCCCGCAAGGTCTTTATTCGGTAGGCCCTGCCCGCCTTGGGGGATGCTTCGGCCTGGGCCAGATAGTCGGCCACATAGGTGGTCAGACCTTCGCACCAGTTGCCCTGCGCAAAGTCCACCAGCACGCCGTTCCCCCACCAGTCGTGGGCGATCTCGTGACGCAGGCTGGTCTCCGGAATAAATGGCAGAGCCAGTACCTGTGAGCCAAGCAGGGTGTATGACGGAAAGCCGTAGCCAGTGGGCAGGGGGTTTTCCACCACCGCGAACTTTTCCAGCGGGTAGGGGCCGTGCAGGTCCTGGTAGAAGCGCAGATGCCTGGCCGATGCGGCCAGATAAACGGAGGCCAGTTGCCGGTTTGCCTCCAAGAGAAATGTCTGGACCGGGACCGGGCTGTCCCGGGATTCTTCGAAGGTGTAACGGGCCAGGCACAGTCCTAGCCTGCCCAGCGGCCGCTGAACGCTCCAGGAACTTGCGGTTCCTGCGGTGCCTTCAGAGAATCCTTTCAATTCACCCTGGGTGACGGCTTTGATGCCGGGTGGGGCTATAAGACGAATAACGTACGTGTTTTGATCGCTCTGGACTTCCGGATGCCACAGGCTGCCGGGCATGAGCATGGCCCAGTCCGGGCCCGCGGCGGCGTCCGAGGCCAGGGCGCCAGGGTTGTCCTGGGTGGCCGGCAGGGATTTGGGCGGAGCGTCCAGGGGCAGGGCGTAGCGGATGACAAGTTCGGCGGTGTTTTTGGGCCGCCCCAGTTCCACTGCCTCGCCCGAACGTTTGAAGCGAACCGGGGATGTTCCGGCCAGAACCTGGAATCCTGCGGCGCGCGGCGAGAGGGTGAGAATGAGTTTCTCGGGAGCGCCTTCGGGGATGAACAGGGTATCGGTAACCGTGAGCTTCCTGGCTGCGGGATCGAAGGAAGCATCGATGGTGTGGGTGAAGGTTGCCGCCAAAGCCGCATGGCAGGCAGCCGCGAGAATAAGCGATGCGAGTATGGTGGTGCGGATCATGCTCCCAACATAGCGCCATCGCGTTTTGGGAGAAAGCGCTTTAATCGGTGGGGATCAGGGACGCCACGTTAGGAATTGCCACTACCGAGTAAGGGACGGACGAATGCGGACACAGTGTGCGTCACGTCCCGGTCCGGATGAAGCTCGGGTCTGGGGGCTATGTTCCAGATCCAGGTACGGGTAGGCTCTGGCAGAACGATACCCGGGAGGGGGTCGGTAGCCACGTCTGCGTCCATACAGGACGTGTCTGTTATGAGGCAGACGGATCCGGAAAGGCTGTCCAACCAGGCGATGTGCCCGGCCTGGATGTCCCTGGCCAGAATGGCCATTTCCTCGGGTGAATACCCCCCGGTGGTTTCGAGCCGCTTCACTATAAGAAGCGGCAATTGAGACAATATGTTGGCCGAAACAGTGAAGTCCCACTGTTGGTCAAGGTAGCAGGCAGGAGGGGATGGAGCGGGCATGTGCCCGCGAGCCGCCTCAGTCACGGTTCCGGTCAGGTCCACTGTGTCCATGCGGACGTTTCGCAGCGAGCGTGTTCTCCACCTGGCGCCGAGCGGGTGGACAAGGTCGGCCAGCACCACCTGGCCGAACATGCCCGAGAGTTCTTCCATCGGGATGTCCAGGAGGGAGCCAGACCCGAGAATAAGGGCCCGCCCGTGCGCGGCACTGGCTCGGGCGGCCTCCAGGATGACCGCGCGGCTGTTCTCGAGGTGGCTTCGCCAAGCCAAACGCTGCCGCCGATACCTGGCGCCTATGGCCACGGCTTCCTTGAGGTAGCCGAGCTTTCGAGCCGGTGCCGGACATGGCGTAAGAATGTATTCGGCTAGTTCAGCCAGCACTGAGGGGCTTAGGCCTCCAGCTGGTTGCCGCGCAGCTGTCCGATCACCTTTTCCAATGCCTCGCTCTGGGTGCCCAGCTCCTGGAGAATCCCTTCGGAGCGGGTCATGCCATCGGAGATCTGGTTGGCCAACGTGCGGATTTCGTCCACGGAATGGTTGATCTCCTCGCTGGCCGCGGACTGCTGTTCGCTCGCCGTGGCTATGGCCCGAACCTGATCCGATGCGGTTTCCACCAGAGAGACGATTTCAGCCAGCGCCCCTCCGGAGTTTCTGGCCAGGGCGCTTGCCTGGGTGGCCGCTTCGGCCATGCGTTCCACCTGCTGGACGTTGTCCAGGGTTCCATTCTGGATGGCGGTGATGGTCGACCCCACTTCCTTGGTGGCGGTCATGGTTTTTTCGGCCAGTTTGCGCACCTCGTCCGCAACCACAGCGAACCCCCGGCCGTGGTCGCCGGCACGGGCGGCCTCTATGGCGGCGTTCAGGGCCAGGAGGTTGGTCTGGTCGGCGATGTCTGAAATGGTCGTGAGCACCTGGTCCACGGCCCTGGTCTGGGTGGCAAGCCCGTCCATGGCCTTTTTGAGTTCCGCCGCCAGGGCGTCCACGCCGGAGATGGCCTTGACGGCCTCTTCCACCAGATCTTTGCCGCTGCCGGCCTTCTGGCTGGCCAGGCCGGTCTGTTCCGCCGCTCCCTGGGCGCTCTTGGCAACTTCGAGGATGGTGGCGTTCATCTGTTCCATGGCGGTGGCTGTCTGGATGGTACGGTCCTGCTGAGTCTGTGCGTCCTGGATGGCCTCGTTCATCTGATGGGTGAGGGACTCCGAGGAATCGTTCACACCTCTGACCACTTCATCCAGAAGCGATGCCGCTTCCATGAGCCCCTCCAGCCGGGAGCTCTCTGCCTTGCAACCAGCAATCTCAGCCTGGCGCAGGGCTTCCTGGGCCTTCTGCGCTTCGGCATGGGCCACAGCCTCCTTCTCGGCAATGCTGGCCAGGTTGCTTTTCAAGGTGGACACCATGTCGCCCAGGGAGAGGGACATCTCGCGCATTTCCACACAGCTGGTTTCGGTTTTGATTTCTTGGTTCAGGTCGCCCCCAGCCACGGCCTTGGCGAAACCCAGGCAGCGGGTAAGGGGGCCGGTGACCACGGCCGAGGACAAAAGCCAGATGGCCCCGGAAAGCACGAAGGTGATCACTGCGGCCAGCACAGCCTGGCGGTTGATGGAACCCCTCACCTGCTCGAACATGTCCTCCATGGGGGCAAGGACCAAGAAGGTCCAGCCCGTGAAGGAGTCCTTGCGCACGGCAGTGAGGCGGCCGTCTTCCGAGGTGAGAAGGGAGCTGTCCGACACGGCCAACGCTTTTTGAACAAGCTCGTTCTTGGAGGATTCGTCTTTTAATATCTGCTGGCTGTCGTGGTGTGCTATGGCCACTCCACTTGGTTCGTAAATGAGCACGTGCCCTGTGGAACCGATTTTCGTGGAGGAAACGTCGCCAGTAAGAGCCATAAGGTCAACAGCTGCGGTGAGCACTCCCGTAACGGCGCCTTCGGCCGATTTGACCGGCACCGCCACCACCAGCACCGCCTTGTTGGATATGCGGCTCATGATGGCCTTGGATATGAAGTAGGGCTTGCCGCCGGTGGCCACAGCCTTGAAGTAGTCCCGGTCGGCCATGTTGGTCTTGGCCAGGGGGCCGGGCAGGCTGGAGCCCACAAGGTCGCCTTTGGCTGAATAAAGGCTCACGTAGTCGATGCCCAATCCCTTCATCCCGGCCACGGTGGCGTGCATCCGCTTTTGGAAGGATTCCTGGTCACCGGTCCCGGCGGCCGCTTCCTTGACCACCGCGATGTCTGTCCAGGTTGTCAGGGCCTGGGTCTTCAGGCGCATGGAATCAGAGACATCCTTGACGATAACCTGGGCGATGATGGGCAGGTCGGAGCGCATCATGGCCAGGGCCGAGTCGCGGGTGGCGTTGGCGCCGAGCCATACCAGGCCAACCAGACCGGCAGTCACCACCAGGAGAACAGGAGCGAGGAATTTGGCCTTCAACGTCAGCCTCATGGTAAGACCTCCACGGATAAAGTACTGAGAGCCGGTCACGTAGCGACTCTAACAACACAAGCCTACGGAATGTCCTGGCTGGCAGACCATGGATTGGGCAAGCAATCCGACTAGGAGGGTCGGAAAAAGCTTTGCCTTCGATATGTTAGCGCAAACACCACGGAAATGTAAGAGATTCCATACCAGAAATACGCAACTGCCAGGCGGCGCGCTTCGTCCGGATGAAGGAAAAGGCATTGTTTCCGGACAGCGGGGGAGGGACCACCAGGTACTGGAGCTTCGTATCACACTTGGCGTACTGCCGGGCCTGGGAGAGAAACTGCCAAGCCCGGCAGCATGCCTTGAATCCAAACGTCCATGGCGGGTGGTTATACCCGCCAGGGAGGAAGTCGTCGTTGTCCGCCCTACAGTTCGTTGGGCAGTTGTTTCAATTCAGCATAGGTGAACACCGGGCCGTCCATGCACACGTATTTCGTGCCGATGTTGCAGCGCCCGCAGATCCCCACGCCGCACTTCATGCGCTTTTCCAGGGTGGTGATGATCTGGTCGTCCCCGAACCCCAGCTTCTGCAGGGCCTGCAGGGTGAACTTGATCATGATGGGTGGGCCGCAGGTGATGGCCACCGTGTTCTTGGGCGATGGGTTCATCTCCAGCAGCACGTTGGGAATAAGCCCCACCTTGTGCTCCCAGCCCGGGGCTTCCCGGTCGATGGTCAAGGTGGTGGACATGTCCTTGCGCGTGGTCCAGTCCGGCAGGTCGTACTTGAAGGCCATGTCGTCCGGGCTGCGCGCGCCGTAGAGGAGGGTGATGTCCTTGTAGTCCTTGCGGTTGTCCAGCATGTAGAGGAGCAGGGTCCTCAGCGGGGCCATGCCGATGCCGCCGCCCACGAACACCACGCTCTTGCCCTTCAAGGTGTCGTACGGGAACCAGTTTCCAAGGGGCGCTCTCACCCCAACCTGGTCACCCACGTTCAAACTGTGCAGCTTGGAGGTGACCTCTCCGGCCATCATGACCGTGAACTGGAGGTAGTCCATGCGCGTGGGCGGGGAATTGATGACGAAGGTGGCTTCCCCCACCCCGAACACGGACAACTGGCCTACCTGGCCTGGTTTGAAGCTGAAGGCCTTCATGCGCTCCGGGTTGTTGAGCACCACCCGGAAGGTTTTTATGCTTGGTGTTTCCGGGAAGGTTTCCACCACGGTGGCGATCTCCGGAAGATAGGGATTAGGCAATGTGGTCATGACGTCGGGCTCCCTACGACTTTTCAGGCTTGGCGGTGGGACGTTCAACTGCCAGGCGGACGATCTCGCGGATGTCCACGCTCACGGGGCAGAGCTTGATGCACCTGCCGCAGCCGCAGCAGGCGAAGATGCCCTCGTGGATGTCCGGATAATAGCTGAACTTGTGTCCTACGCGGTTTTTGAGCCTGTGGGCCTTGGTTGGCCTGGGGTTGTGCCCGCTGGCCTCCAAAGTGAACAGGTAGGACATGCAGTTGTCCCAGGTGCGGATGCGCTCGCCCTTCATGCCGGAACGCTCGTCAGTGACGTTGAAGCAGTAGCACGTGGGGCAGAGATAGGTGCAGGCGCCGCAGCTGACGCATTTGGCGGACACGTCTTCCCAGAAGCCCATGTCGTCGAACTTTTCCAGGAGCTTGGCCGGGGCTTTTTCCGGATTCCATACCTCGCCCAGGGACTCCAGGGCGGCTTTGTGCACGGCCTTGGCCTCGGTGGATCTTTTGGAACCGTCGGCCAGGAGCTTGCTTGAGAGAAGCGCCTTGCCCCGCTTTGAGACGTCCTCAACCAGATACCCGCCCTGGATTGGCGTGAGCAGAACGTCGGAGCCCACGGGGTCGGAGGGAGAGCTGCCGACCCAGTGGCAGAAACAGGCGTTCTCGGCGTCTTCGCAGGCCAGGGTCACGAACAGGGTGTTTTCGCGCCTGGCCTTGTAGTAGGGGTCCTGTACTTTGGGGCAGTCGTAGACCCTGTCGAAGATGTTGAATCCGCGTACGTCGCAGGGGCGTCCGCCGAACACCACGGTTGGCGGGGCATCCACGGTTTCATGGACTTCCACGGCCACCTGTCCCAGATCTTCCGGGTTTTTAATGTATTTGAAGCTCATGAGGCTTTCCGAGGCGGGGAAAATGCTGGCCTTGGGCGGCACGTTGGCCTGGCGGTCCAGCACGGGTTTTACCCCCTCGGAATAGGGCCTGAACACAACGGCGTCACGCTCCTTAACGGGAACGAGAACCACGCGCGAGGCAGCCAGTTCGGCCAGCCACGCGGGAAGTTTTTCCGAAGCGAGATACTTGGCTGCCATTACCAGCCCCTCTCGTTGATGTTTTCTTCTTTCACCTTGAAGGACAGGAGCGGCGGCTTGACGTCCGGCTCGGTCCCGGCGCGATAGTCGAAGAGGTCCAGGATTTCCTTGTTGAGCTTGCGCTTTAAAAGCAGCAGCGGGATGTCAACGGGGCAGGCCCGTTCGCATTCGCCGCATTCCGTGCAGCGCCCGGCCAGATGGGTGGCGTGGATCATCTGGAAGAAGAGCTTTTCCTCCAGACCGTCGCGCTGGCTCACCCAGCCGGGTTCGCGGCTCTGGGCGATGCAGTAGTCGCGGCAGACGCACAGGGGGCAGGCGTTGCGGCAGGCGTAGCAGCGCACGCAGCGCTCCATCTGCTCGCGCCAGAACTCCATGCGTTCCTCCAGGGTCTGTCCCTCGAAGGCGGCCACGTCCTCGTAGGCGTCCTGGGACTGACCCTCAATGGGCTGCCCGGCGAACTCGTCGTGGATGACGGCGTTGTGGTATTTGCAGCGGCCGCACTTGTCGGCCAGAACCTTAGACATGGGCAGCTCCACGTTCTTTCCGGCAACGGTGAGCGCGAGGCTGCCTTTTTCAAATGAGACTGTCCGGACCCGGCCGATGTCCAGGTCCTGTTCAGCCAGGGCGCGCTTTATCTTGCCCAGGTCGGCCACGCCCTCGCAGGGCAGGCCAAAGACCACGACGTCCTCGCGCTTTATGAGCTTTTCCTGCAACAGCTCCACTACCGAGCGGCTGTCGCAGCCTTTGACCACCACGCCCAGCTTTTTGCCGTGGACGTAGCGGGTGAGATAGGTTGACAGGTTGTGCACGCACAGCGGGTCGAACACCAGTTTATCAAGATCCGCCTCGGTCTTGATGAAGACGGGCGTGTGGTGCAAGGGGTCGTAGCCCTGTCCCCAGCCGATAACCAGGTCCAGCTCAGGGAGCCGCCTGGTGATTTGAGCCTTGAGTTCTTCAAGTAACGGCATTGTATCCTCCGCCTAGGCCGAAACGTCGACTTCCAGGGTTCTTCCGAAGGCGCAGGCCCTGGCCTGGGCGTCCTTGCCGATGCGCTGGATGGGGCCCAGGGCATGGATCTGGTTGGTGAACGTGGTGACCACGTGCTGCCAGCGCTGGCCCTCCGAGGCCGACACCCAGGTGTACTCGAAGCGTCCCTGGTCGATGCCGATGATCGGCAGGAAGCGCTTGAGCACCTCCAGGCGGCGCCTGGCGTAGTAGTTGCCCTCGGCGTAGTGGCAGTCGCGGGGGTGGCAGCCTGAGACCAGCACCCCGTCCGCGCCGCCGATGAGGGTCTTCAGCACGAAGAGCGGGTCGATGCGCCCGGAGCAGGGCATGCGGATGATGCGCAGGTCCGTGGGCTGGGTGAAGCGACCCACGCCCGCGGTATCGGCACCTCCGTAGGAGCACCAGTTGCAGAGGAAGCCGACGATTCGCAGTTCCTTGTCCATCTCTTAAGCCTCCTCAAGCTCGCTCTGGAGCAGGGCGTTGACCTCGGCCAGAATCTGGTTGTCCGTGAAGTTCTGCAGCTGGATGGCCCCCTGGCGGCAGGTGGACGTGCAGATGCCGCAGCCCTGGCACACGGTCTCGATCACCTGGGCCTTTATTTCGCCCCGGTGTTCAAGTTCCTTGATGGCTCCGAAGGGGCAGGTCATGGCGCATTTCATACAGCCAACGCAGCGCTTGATGTCCACCTTGGACACCTGCGGGTCGCTCTGGAGCTGGTCCTTGGCAAAGAGCCCGAGAACCTTGGCCGCTGCGGCGCTGCCCTGGGCCACGGAGGAGGGGATGTCCTTGGGGCCTTGGGAGCAGCCTGCCAGGTAGACGCCGGCGGTGTTGGTCTCCACGGGCTTCAGCTTGGGATGGCCTTCCATGAAGAATCCGTACGAATCGTACGAGATGCGCAGTTTCTCGGCCAGCTGGGGCGAGCCCTTTGCCCCTTCGGCCCCAACGGCCAGGACCACCAGGTCGGCCTCGACCTCCACCTGGGTTCCGGCCAGGGTGTCGGCGCCGCGCACCAGCATCTTGTCGCCCTTGGGGTAGACCATGGACACACGGCCGCGCACGTACTGAGTGCCGTATTCCTCCATGGCCCGGCGGGTGAACTCGTCGTACATCTTTCCCGGGGCGCGGATGTCCATGTAGAAGACGTAGGACTCGCTGTCCGGGATGTGGTCCTTGGTGAGGATGGCCTGCTTGGCCGTGTACATGCAGCAGAAGCCCGTGCAGTAGGGCCGGCCGACAGACTTGTCGCGCGAGCCAACGCACTGGATGAAAACCACGGTCTTTGGCTCCTTGCCGTCGGAGGGGCGCTTTATGTGCCCGCCCGTGGGGCCAGAGGCCGAAAGCAGCCGTTCGTACTGGAGCGAGGTGATCACGTCCGGATAGCGCCCGGCTCCGTATTCGCCGTAGACCGTCCAGTCCATGAGGTCGTAGCCTGTGGCGCAGATGATGGCACCGACATCCTCGGTGACCATCTCGTCCTGCTGCTCGTAGTCGATGGACTTGGCCGGGCAGATCTTGGCGCAGACGCCGCACTTGCCGGTCTTGAACTTGGTGCAGGAGTCCCTGTCTATGGACGCCTTCTTGGGGATGGCCTGAGGGAAGGGGATGTTGATGGCCGTTGTGCGACCCACGTGTTCGTTGAAGGCATCCGGGCTTTTCTTGCTGGGGCATTTTTCCATGCACGCCCCGCAGCCGGTGCAGGTCTTCCAGTCCACGTAGGTGGCTTTCTTGCGGATCTCCACCTGATAGTTGCCCACGTAACCGAACACCTCTTCCACTTCCGAGTTGGCATAGAGGGTGATGTTCGGGTGCTGGGCCACGTCCACCATCTTGGGGCCGAGAATGCAGCTGGAGCAGTCCACGGTGGGGAAGGTCTTGTCCAGCTTGGCCATCTTGCCGCCGATGGTGGTGGTCTTTTCGACCAGCAGGACCTCCAGGCCGCCTTCGGCGCAGTCCAGGGCGGCCTGTATCCCGGCCACGCCGCCGCCGATGACCATGACCCGCTTGTTGATGGAAAAGGAGCTGGGGAACAGGGGCCGGTTTTGGGCCAGCTTGGCCACGGCCATCTTCACCAGGTCGGTGGCCTTGCGGGTGTTGGCCTCTTTGTCCTTGCCGATCCAAGAGACGTGCTCCCGGATGTTGGCCATCTCGAACATGTACGGGTTCAGGCCCGCGCGGGCCACGGTGCGCATGAAGGTGGGGCCGTGCATGCGCGGCGTGCACGAGGCCACCACCACGCCGTCCAGACCCTTGTCCTTAATGGCCTGGATGATTCCATCCTGGCCGGGCTCTGAACAGGCGTACATGGTGTCCGAGGCGAAAGCCACCTCGGGCATGGCCTTGGCCGCTTCGGCCACCCGAACCACATCCACCGTGCCGGCGATGTTGGAGCCGCAGTGGCAGACGAAAACTCCTATCTTCATTGCCTTGCCCCCTTTCCGGCGGTCCCAACGGACTCAATGCCAGCCAGCACCGGATGCGGGCTCACGGACAGCTTGTTCATTCCCAGCTCCTTCTCGCCAAGGCCCAAGGCCAGGCCGAGAAGCTGGGTGAAGTAGAACACCGGCATGCGGTGGCTGGTCCTGTTGGCCGCGTTGATCTGATCCTGCCTCAAGTCCAGGTTCATCTGGCACAGCGGGCATGCGGTGACCATGGCCTGGGCACCGTTAAGGGCCGCCAGGTCCAGGAGCTTGCCCGAGAGGTTCTCCACGATGTCGCGCCGGGCCACTCCGTACGAGGCGCCGCAGCACTCAACCTTGAGGGGGAAGGAAACGGTTTCGGCACCCACGGCATCCATGAGCTGGTCCATGGCCACGGGGTTCTCGTGGTCGTCGAAGGCCATGAGCTCGGGGGGGCGGTTCATGATGCAGCCGTAGTAGGGGGCCAGCTTCAGCCCCGTGAGCCATTTGAACACCTTGGGGCGGACGGCGTCCGGGCCTACATCCTCATGGATGGCCTGGAGCACTGACTTGACCGGGAGCGTCGCGCGCACTGGCCTGTCCAGGAGCTTGTTCACCTCTGCGGCAAACTCGGGCTTTTTCAGCTTGGCACTGGCGGTCTTTAAATTGGTCAGACAGCTCGGACAGGGGGTCAGTATGGCGGACACGTCCTCCATGAGCTCCGCCAGGGCCAGATTGCGCCCGGCCAGCGCACAGGAGAGGCGGTGGTCCACTGTGTGGGCCGGCGAGGAGCCGCAGCAGCTCCAGTCCGGAATCTCGACCAGTTCCATGCCAAGGGCTTCGCAGACCGCCCGGGTGGACGAGTCGTATTCCTTGGATGTCCCCAGGGCGGAGCACCCGGGGTAATAGGCGTAGCGCAGCCGCGAACTCATTTGTGGCCCTCCTGCCTGAACCGCTCGAAAATCTTGGCAATGGCTTCGGGGTTCTTAACCTTGTGCGGGAAAGGGGATAATTTGTTTTTGGGAAGCATCTTGGGAGCCAGATCAACGTCGGTCCAGAACTTCCCGGTTTTTAGGATGTAGGAAACCAGGAGGCCCATTTCAAAGGCCCGGCCGTTTCGCTCCACCGAGGCCAGGAAACTGTCCACGAAGGATTTGACCCCGTATTCCGTGGCATGGCCTTCGCGCCTGGCCATGTGCCTCAGAACGTCCATGACATGGGCCACGTCGATGTTGTTGGGGCATCTGGTGGTGCAGGATTGGCATGAAGCGCACAACCAGATTGAGCGGCAGGAGAGCAGGGTTTGTTTCTGCCCGGCCTGGAGAAGCCGCATGACCTGATGCACCGGAATGTCATAGACGCTGGTGTAGGGGCAGCCGGCCGTGCAGTTGCCGCATTGGTAGCACTGGCTCACGCTTTGCCCGGACTCCTTCTCCACCTGGGCCACGAAGTTCCGGTCCTGGGTACTGCTAAGTGAGATGACGTTCATGGAAACCGTGCAAGCCTTTCTTGAGGGTGATTGGTACGTCGCACACACCTAAATCCGACGGCCTCCGAACTGCAAGAGTCAGTCCAGGTGTTGGTATCGGCTAAGGGCGGAGGGGGCTGGATTTGTCAAACATTAAATATATTTAATGTGAAAAGCCGGGACGGCCCCTCGGAAGCGCCTGGCGCGGATCGAAGACGTGCCGACGGACCACCCGCCGAACACGCCGTTCGCTCTCGCCCGCTCGCCAAACATCCGCGCCAAGCGGTGCGGAGAGGCCGTCCCGGCATGCATCAGCTGAGAAGCTTTCTGGCGATCTCCTTGGCGGCCCGCCGTCCGGCGCCCATGGCCGAGATGACCGTGGCCGCGCCCGTTACGATGTCGCCCCCGGCGAACACTCCGGGTATGGATGTCTCGCCGGTTTCCTCGTTGACCACGATGTAGCCCCACTTGTTGAGTTCAAGCCCCGGGGTGGTCTGCCCGATAAGCGGGTTAGACCCTGTGCCCACGGCGATGACAGCCATGTCGCAGGGGATGTCGCAGAACTGCCCGTCGCAGGCGATGGGGCTGCACCGGCCCGATTCATCGGGCTCGCCCAGCATCATCTTCTGCACGGTAAGCGACTTGAGCCAGCCCTTTTCGTCGCCAACCAGTTCCACCGGGGCGTTCAGGCACATGAGCTCGATGCCCTCCTCCTTGGCGTGGTGGAGCTCCTCCAGCCTGGCGGGCATTTCCTTTTCGGTCCGCCTGTAAACAATCATGACCCGGTCCGCGCCAAGGCGCTTGGCGGTGCGCGCGGCGTCCATGGCCACGTTGCCAGCGCCGAAAACAGCCACGTTCTTGCCCGTGTAGGCCGGGGTGTCGGTCTTGGGGAAGTTGAAGGCCCGGCCCAGGTTCACGCGGGTAAGGTATTCGTTGGCCGAGAACACGCCGATCAGGTTTTCGCCAGGAACGCGCAAGAACTTGGGGAGTCCGGCGCCAACGCCGATGAACACGGCGTTGAAGCCCTGGTCCAGGAGGTCCTGCACGGTGATTGTCTTACCGCCCACCCAGTTGGTGTGGAACTCCACTCCCTGGGCGCGCATGGCGTCGATCTCCTTGCGCACGATGGCCTTGGGCAAACGAAATTCCGGGATGCCGTAGACCAGAACCCCGCCCAGTTCGTGCAGGGCTTCGTAGACGTGAACCTTGATGCCCAAGGCGGAGAGATACCCGGCCACGGTGAGGCTGGCAGGTCCAGCGCCGATGCAGGCCACCTTGAGGTCCTCACGCTCCATAACGCAGGCCTGGGCGCCGGTGAGCTGTTCGCAGGAATCCTTGGCCATGAAGGTGTCTGCCACGAAGCGCTCCAGCCTGCCGATGGCCACGGGCTCGCCCTTCTTGCCCAGTATGCAGTTGCCTTCGCACTGGGTCTCCTGCGGGCAGACCCGGCCGCAGACAGCTGGCAGGGAATTCGTATCGCGCAGTACCTTATAAGAAGCGTCGAGATCGCCTTCCACGATCTTCTTGATGAAGCCGGGAATGTTGATCTCCACCGGGCAGCCCTTGACGCACAGGGGCTTCTTGCACTGGATGCAGCGGTGGGCCTCTTTTAGGGCAAGTTCGGGTGTATAGCCCAGGGCCACTTCGCTGAAATTCGTGACGCGCACCTTGGCCGGCTGTTCCGGCATGGGGGTGCGAGGGGTCTTGCCTTTTTTCTTATCAGCTGGAGCATTTGCAGACATGGCTTTTCTTGAACTCCTCGTAGGAAATCTGTTCCATGACCTTGAAGGCGGACAAACGGCTGGAAAGCTCCTTGAAGTCGACGAGCTGGCCGTCGAACTCGGGGCCGTCCACACAGGCGAACTGTGTCTTGCCGCCTACCGAGACGCGACAGGCGCCGCACATGCCGATGCCGTCAACCATGATGGAGTTTAAGCTCACCGTGGTCTTGACGCCAAACGGCTTGGTGGTGCGCGCCACGGCGGCCATCATGGGCACCGGGCCCACAGCAACCACTTCGCCCACGGTCGGGTCCGCCTTGAGGCGCTGTTCCAGAAGCTCGGTCACCAGGCCTTTGTGTCCGTAGGAACCGTCGTCCGTGGAGACGAGCACTTCAGGGCAGAAGCGCTTGAGCTCATTTTCGAACAGGAGCAGGTCCTTGTTGCGGGCGCCGATGATGGCAACCACGTGGTTTCCCACCATGTGATGGCCCTTGGCGATGTGGTGCATGGCCGCGATGCCCGTTCCGCCGCCAACGCAGATGACCGGGCCGCTGAGCTTATGGATGTCGGTGTCCTTGCCGAGGGGGCCGCAGAGGTCGAGGATCTCCTCGCCTTCCTTGAGGGTTTCAAGATGGGCGGTTGTCTTGCCCAGCACCAGGTAGACGATGGTGATGGTACCGGCTTTCTTGTCAGTGTCGGCGATGGTGAGGGGGATGCGTTCTCCATTCTCGCAGACACGCAGGATGACGAAATTTCCGGGCTTGGCCTTGGCCGCTATGTGCGGGGCGTCCAAAACCAGCTCGCTTGTCTGCCCCGGTATGAGGCTTCTCTTCTTGAGTATCCTACTTGGCATCTCCTAACTCCTTGGGCGGTCTCTTCATCAGGGCTTTGACAATTCCTCCTGAAATGGTAGGACTTGCCGGTGGGGTCCGTGCGGTTCCGTCGACTCCCCCGAGACGGGCCGGTAGAGCTCCGGAACGCTCGGGGGTGATACTCCAGTTGGGAACCACCCGTCCACTTTGGCGGCGAGGGGGGGCGTCCTCCCAAACGCTTCCCCCACGCACGCCGTGGAATGCTAAAAACCCAGTCAGCCAATCCTCATAGGCGATTTGTGCCTGCCAGCCAGCCTCGGAGGAGGGTTCGAGCATCCCCGCAAAGGGACGAAACCTCGCCCGCTTGCGGGAAGGCCGGTCCGCCGGGTTGGCGAAGGCGGACCGGTCCCCAATCAATCGGCTAGCCCGCCAGGGCAGCCTCCAGGTTCGGCTTGGTGTAGAGCTCCCCGCCGTAGCAATCGTTAATTACCAGCAGTGGGAATTTTTCCACTGTCAGTTCACGGATGGCCTCGGGGCCGAGGTCTTCGTATGCGATGACCTTGGCGGCCTTGATGGCCAGGGACAAAAGGGCGCCAGCGCCGCCGGTGGCTCCGAAGTAGGCGGCCTTGTGCTTGGCCATGGCGTCTTTCACTTCCTGGCTGCGTTTGCCCTTGCCGATGGTTCCCTTGAGCCCCAGGCTGTGCAGCCGGGGGGCGTAGGTGTCCATGCGGTAGGAGGTGGTGGGGCCGGCCGAGCCGATGGGGCGTCCCGGAGGGGCCGGGCTCGGGCCCACGTAGTAGATGAGCGCCCCTTTGAGGTCGAAGGGCAGTGCTTCTCCCTTGTCCAGGGAGTCGGTCAGGCGTTTGTGTGCGGCGTCGCGCCCGGTGTAGATGGTCCCGGTGATGTACACCACGTCGCCGGACTTCAGCTTCTCGATGTCCGCATCGGTGAGCGGGGTGTTGAGTTGATATTCGGCCATTAGAGCACCACCTCCTTGTGCCGCGCGGAGTGGCACTGAACGTTCACTGCCAGGGGCAGGCTGGCCAGATGGCACGGTGCGACCATGATCTTTACGCCAAGGCAGGTGGTCTTGCCGCCCAGGCCCATGGGCCCGATGTTCAGCTTGTTGATGGCGGCCAGGATTTCTTCCTCGAGCTTGGCGACATCGGGGTCGCTGTGCGTGTCATCGATGTCGCGCAGGAGGGCTTTCTTGGAATTGATGGCCGCCAGTTCGAAGTTGCCGCCGATGCCCACGCCAACCAGAATCGGCGGGCACGGGTTGGGGCCGGCCTCGGCCACCCGGTTGATGATGAACTCGCGCAGCCCCTTCCAGCCAGCGGCAGGAGGGAACATCATCACGCGGCTCATGTTCTCGGAACCGCCGCCCTTGGCCATCATCCATATCTTCAGCTTGTCGCCGGGGACCAGGTCGAAGTGGATGATCGCCGGGGAGTTGTCGCCGGTGTTCTTGCGGCTGAAAGGGTCGCACGAGGACTTGCGCAGGTAGCCTTCCTTGTACCCTTTGACCATGCCGTCGTTGATGGCCTGGCGGATGCCCATGCCCTCGACCTTCACGTCCTCGCCCATTTCCACGAAGAACACGGCCAAGCCGCAGTCCTGGCAGAGAGGGAGGCCGGTGTCCTTGGAAAGCTGAGCGTTCTCCAGGAGCTGGCGGAAGGTTTCCTTTGCGGCCGGGCTTTCTTCCGCGGCCTGGCAGTTCTTGAACTTCTCCAAGACGTCCTCGGGCAATTCCCGGTTGGCCGCGATGCACATCTCGGCCACCTTGTCGATGATCGTCTGCGCTTTAATGGTACGCATCGCATCTCCTTTTTTGGAAGCCGGGGCGGGGGGCTTGCCCCGCGCCCCGTCCAGGAATTTCTTCCTGGTTCCAGGGGTGGTGTGTTCTCCCCTGGACTTCCAGAGTTCCTGGCTTCCCCATTCAGGGAGAAGCCGATTGAATTGCCTCTTCAGCAAAAATCCTGAAGACATCCGTCGCGTTGCGGCAGATATCCCCAGAGCCGGACTACAAGCTGATCTCGCGCTTCAGGAAGCTGGGCAAGATGTTGTTGACGGCGGCAAAGGCCATCTTCTTGCGCAGCTTGCCCAACACGTCCTGCAGGGGCAGGTATTTCGGGCACACGTCCTGGCAGGCCAAAAGACCCATACAGCCGAAGATGCCCTCGTCCGTGCCGATGATATCGAAGTATTCCTTCTCGGTACGTTCGTCGCGCGGGTCCAGGATGAAGCGGGCCACGCGGTTTAGGGCAGTGGCGCCGAGGAAGTCCTCGCGCATGAGCGCCGTGCCGCAGGCGGCCACGCAGCATCCGCACTCCACGCAGCGGTCGAGCTCGTAGATGGCTTCGGCCACGGCGTTGTCCATGCGCTCTTCCTGAGCGTTGGGGTCGAAGACCTTCTTGGTGTGGCACCAGGATTCGATCTTCTTGTACATGGCCCGAAACCAGGTTCCGGTATCCACGGACAAATCCCCCACCAGCTTGAAGATGGGCAGCGGCATGAGGGTGACCTCATCCGGCAGATCCTTGGTTTTGGTGTGGCAGGCTAGGCCCGGGCGGCCGTTGACCACCATGGCGCAGGCGCCGCAGATGCCTGCGCGGCAGCAGAAATCGAACTGCAGCGACGGATCCTGCTCTTCACGCAGGCGGTTCAGCACGATGAACAGGGTCATGGACTCCGTCTCATCGATGGCGAAGCTCTGCATGTGCGGGACCGACGCCGGATCCTGCGGGTTGTAACGGAATATGTTGAATTTCAGCATTCTGGCCATTTTGCTCTCCTCGCTTCCTTAGGCCTTCTTGCCCTTGGGCTTTGCCGTGGGCGCGTTGTCCATGGGGATGATCTTGCCGCCGCCGTAGCCACGCTCTCCGGGAGGAATCTCGAAGACGTGGGTGGCGGGCTCGTAATTGAGCGTGGGAAGATCATCGGACGGTTTGGCCCAGGTGGCCAGGGTGCGGTTCAGCCAATCGCGGTCGTTGCGTTCGGGGAAGTCCTCGCGGGTGTGGGCACCGCGCGATTCGGTGCGCTTAAGCGCCCCGTAGCACACGCACTGCGCCAGCTTGACCATCCCTTCGATCTTAAGCGCTAAGGACAGTTCCTGGTTGGCGCCAAGACCGTTGGACCGAAGCCCGACCTTGCGGGCGCGCTGCAGGATTTCAGTGAGCTTGTCCACGCTGTCCTGTAAGTCCTTGCCGTTGCGGAAGATGCCGGCGCCGCTCATGATGGCGTCGAACATGGCGTTTCGCACGGCATAGACGTTCTCGCGGCCGTTGGTGCCGGCGATCAAGGCCTTGATGCGGGCCTCCTGCTTGGCGTGGGCCTCGCGTACGGCCTCGGTCTTGAACACGGTGTCCGTGCCTTTCAGGAACTCGACCACCTTGCCGCCCACGTGCATGCCGGCCACCACGGTCTCGGCCAGGGAGTTGCCGCCCAGGCGGTTGAAGCCGTGCATGTCCCAGCAGGCGGCTTCGCCGGCCGAGTACAGACCCTTAAGGCCGTAGGCTGCGCCGTCCTTGTTGGTGCGCACGCCAGCCATGGAGTAGTGCTGGGTGGGGCGCACCGGGATGAGCTGATGCACCGGGTCTACGCCCAGGAACGATTCGCAGATCTCTTGGACCTCGCGCAGCTTGGTGGAGATGTGCTTCTCGCCCAGGTGGCGGATGTCCAGCCAGAGGTGGTCGCCGTAGGGGCTCTTGACGCCCAGGCCCTTGCGCATGTGCTCGGTCATGCGGCGGCTGACCACGTCGCGCGAAGCCAGCTCGGCTTTTTCCGGCTCGTAGTCCGGCATGAAGCGGTACTGGTTCACGTCCAAGAGCGTGCCGCCGTCGCCGCGACAGCCCTCGGTCACCAGGATGTCCGTGGGCACGATGCCCGTGGGGTGGAACTGGATGGCCTCGGGGTTGCCGATGGGCACCACGCCGGTGTCCAAGGCGGCGATGTGACCACCGCCGTCGCAGATCACGGCGTTGGTGGACTCGCGGTAGATGCGTCCGAATCCGCCGGTTGCAATGAGGGTGGCGCGCGAGAGGTAGGCCCGCAGTTCGCCGGTCTTTAAGCAGCGCACGATGGCGCCCATGCAGGTCTCGCCGTCGTGGATAAGCGCAATGGCTTCGGTCTTGTCGTGAACCTCAACGCCCATCTGGGCGGCGCGGTTGTCCAGGGTGTAGAGAACGGCGTGGCCGGTACCGTCGGACGTGTAGCAGGTGCGCCATTTGGCGGTGCCGCCGAAGCTGCGCGAGTGGATAAGGCCTTCATTCTCGGGCTTCTCGTACGCGGTGAAGGGCTTGCCGCCCTTGTAGTAGGTCTGCTCGCCGGGCACCACGCGGTTCCAGGGCACGCCCCAGAAGGCCATCTGGCGCATTGCGATGGGGGCGGTGTCCGCGAAGATGCGTGCGCATTCCTGGTCCGCGCCCCAGTCGGAGCCCTTCACGGTGTCCGCGAAGTGCACGTCCGGGGAGTCGCCCTCGCCCATGGCCGAGTTGCCCAGGGCCGCCTGCATGCCTCCCTGCGCAGCGGAGGAGTGGGAGCGTCTGGCCGGGACCAGGGAGAGGCAGATGACGGAAAAGCCGTTGTCAGCGGCCTCGATGGCCACGCGTTCGCCAGCCAGGCCGGCTCCGATACACAAAAGGTCGGTTTGGAAGATTTGCATGGCGTTATCCTTATTTGATGGCCAGGAACCAGAAGCGCAGCAGGGTGACCACGCCGATGCCTATCATGATGGCCGTGAGCATGTTTTCTTTCTTCTTGAAGCCGAAACGGCCCTTGGAATCGATGACGCCCCACTTGATCATGATGCGGTAGAAGCCGATTCCAACGTGCAGTTCCACCATGGGCAGAAGCACCAGGTAGAAGAGCATCCACCAGCCGCCCTGGACGCGGGCCGCGGATTTGGCTGCGGTGATGGGCAGGTCGGTCAGCACCACCCACATGTGGATGGAGCCCATGATCAGGATGACCATGGCCGTTACGGCCTGGACGACCCAGAGCCAGGTGTCGCCGTGGCGCATGCGTTTGGCGTTGGCCAGCATGAGCCCCTGCTCCTTGGAGGTGAAGGGGATCTTGCGGGCGGCGAGCACGAAGTGCGCCAAAAACGTCGCGAAGATCACCGGGCCGCCCACCTGGGCCATGCCGGTGGACTCAAAGAAGTGGCCGATGGCGTTCATGACCCCGGGGCCGAGGATGACGCTGGACACCAGGAACAGGTGCGCCCACATGAACATGACCAGACACGCGCCGGAAAGCATCTGGAGCCAGTCCAGATAGGCCGCGCACTTGCAGCTGGACACGGGTTGGTGGGTCGCGATGGACGGTATCGACATGTAATTCCTCCGGTCTTTCTGAGGCTTTGCAGAGGCCTGGAAGGATCGCCGTGACCGGACATCCCCCCAGGCCCCTCAAGGTTTGTTTCTATGCCTTGTCGGTGGGGCAGGTCCCGTTGGTCACGGATCTGCCCTCCGCGAGCATCTCCTCGGGATCGTCGGCGAAGTCGCCGGTGACGTCACCCGCAAGCACGCACTGGAGCTTCTTCTCGTCCAACGCGCCCTCCCACTTGGCGACCACCAGGGTGGCCACACCGTTGCCGATCAGGTTGGTGATGGCGCGGGCTTCGCTCATGAAGCGGTCAACGCCCAGAAGCAGTGTGAGCGAGGCCACGGGAATGGCGCTGGGGCCGCTCAGAGACTGGAGAGTTGCCGCCAGGGTAATGAAGCCTCCGCCCGTGACCGCTGCCGCGCCCTTGGACGTGAGCAGCAGGATGAACAGAATGTAGAGCTGATCGCCCATGGTCAGCGGAGTTTTTGTGGCCTGGGCCAGGAAGATGGCGGCCATGGTCAGGTAGATGCAGGTCCCGTCCAGGTTGAAGGAGTAGCCCATGGGGAGCGTGAGGCCCACCACGGACTGGTTGGCGCCCGCGTTCTCCATCTTGGCCATCATGCGGGGCAGGGCGGCCTCGGAGGAGGAGGTGCCGAGCACCAGGAGGATCTCCTCGGAGATGTACTTCAAGTACTTCCACAGAGAGAAGCCGGCCAACTTGCAGACGGCCCAAAGCACGATGAAGATGAAGGCGATGCAGGTGATGTACACGTCCATCATGAGCTTCAAGAGGGCAAGAAGGGCGTCATGTCCCTGGGAAGCAACCACGAACGCGATGGCGCCGAAAGCGCCGAACGGCGCGAAGTACATAATGTAGTGGACGACCTTGAACATGCCTCGTGAGAATTCGTCGATGAATTGCACCACGTTGCGGGCCCGGTCTCCCAATGCCGAGCATCCCACGCCAAAGAGGATGGAGAAGAAAAGAACCTGAAGAATATCGCCCTTTGCGAAGGCATCAACCACTGAAGAGGGGATGATGTTTATCAGGAAGTCGACGGTGCTGGTGACCTTGGCGGTCTGCCCGGCGAAGGCCTCCACTTTTTTAACCTCAGCCTGGCTGGACTGCATCTTCGCGGCGTAGTCGTCGAGGCCCACCCCTGGCTGGGATACGTTAACGACCACAAGGCCGATGGCCAGGGCGAAGAGAGTCATGGTCCAGAAATAAAGCATGGCTTTCAAGCCAACGCGGCCGACCTTCGTCATGTCACCCATTTTGGCGATGCCGGTGACAACGGTACAGAAAATGATCGGGGCGATGATCATCTTGACCATCTTAATGAAGGCTTTGCCAAAAGGCTCCATCTTTGCGGCGAATGCCTTGGTCTCGGGGATCATGCCCAAGGCGATGCCCAAGGCGATGCCGAATAAAACCCAAAAGTACAGCGATTTGTAAATCTTTTTCCCTGCCATTTCCCTCTCCTCGATCGCGCTTTCGTTAAATGAACGTTGGTTGCGGACCTTGCCACCTTGGTCCAGGGCGGCGCTGTATCCTCACGGTGCTGACTTGCCGCGGGCCTCCTTGCTAAAGCCGACCAGGGAGGGTGGCCGGGTTTGGTTAGGTTGGTTCAAGCTGTAAGGACACTATCCCAAAAACGGTTCACAGGACAAGGCAATAAACATGCCAGTGGGGTCTTGGCGGCAGGGTGATAGAAAATGCTATTAATCTAGGCTGTTTGAATAGAATTGGGCTGGGAAAGAGAATCTGATGGGGTGGGGAAAAGTGTGGCGATTGGTGTGGCAGTCGCCACATATGTGTGGCGACTGCCACACGTGGTTGGGGTTACTGGATGGAGTACTTTTCCATGTTCCGGTACAGGGTGCGCCGATCCACCCCCAACATTCGGGCTGCTTTGGCCCGGTTGTTGGCGGAACGCTCCAACGCCTCAAGGATGTCCTCGCGGCTCAAGCCTCTCTGGAAGTAACGCTCCGGGATGTGGCGGGCTGGAATTGGCGCGGCCAGAATTGGAGGCATGGTACCCCGGGACAGTTCCGGAGGAAGGTGCTCGGGCAAAAGCTCTTCGCCGGGACAGAGGATGCAGGCATGCTCCAGTGCGGAACGGAGTTCGCGCACGTTTCCGGGCCAGTGGTGTGTCATGAAGATTCGCATGACCTCCTCGCCGACACGGGCGATGTGCTTGCCGAAGCTGGCCCGGAAAAAGCCCAGAAAATGCTCGCACAGGAGCGGTATGTCTTCGGTTCGCTCGCGAAGTGGCGGCAGGTTGATCACCATGACCTTGAGGCGGTAGTAGAGGTCCTCGCGGAAGAGGCCCTGCCTGATCTTGTCCGTCATGTCCGCATTGGTGGCGGCGATGACACGCACGTTGGCCCTGCGGGTCTTGGAATCGCCCACGCGTTCGAATTCCTTGCGCTCCAGAACACGCAGGAGGTTCAGCTGAATACGTGGGGAAACGTCGCCAATTTCGTCCAGGAAGATGGTGCCGCCCTCGGCTGCCTCGAACCGGCCGAGTTTGTCGCGTATGGCGCCGGTGAACGCGCCCCGCACATGCCCGAAAAGTTCGCTTTCCAGCAGGCTCTCAGACAGGGCCGAGCAGTTCACTTTGATGAGCGGCCCCTTGGATCTTGGACCACCGTAGTGCAGGGCTTCGGCCACCAGTTCCTTGCCCGTTCCAGATTCCCCAGTGACCAGGACGGTGGATTCCACCTCGGAGAGCTGGTCCAGCACGGCGTAGATGGAATGCATGACCTTGGACTTGCCGATAAGCCCCCTGTGTCCGTGCAGGTCGGTGAGGCGCTTTTCCAGATCCGCCAGGCGGGTGATGTCGCGGATGACGAGCACCGCGCCCACGAAATTGTTTTCGGGGTCAAGAAGCGGCGATGAGTTAATGACCACGGTCTGTCCGGGTCGGTTGCCCTTGCACTCCACGCGGTATTCCAGAACCGGCTCGCGGGTTTTCAAGGTGGTGGAGATAACCTCGAAACAGGCCCGTTTGCAGTGTCCGCCCACAAGGTGCAGGCTTTTGCCATGGGTGGTCTCCCCGCCGATGCAACACAGTTCGGAAAGGGCCCGGTTGGTCTGGATGACGTTCATCTCGGTGTCCACCACGATAAGCGCGTCCGGGATGGAGCGGAAAACGGCTTCGAGGTTCAAGCGCAGCCGTTCTTTCTCATCCATGGCCTTTTCAAGGGCTCGTTCCGAGAGCACCCGGCCGGTGATGTCCCGGCCCACGGACTGATATTCGACAAGCCGCCCCTGCTGGTCGAAGAGGGCATGGTCGTTTCGCGAGAGCCAGCGCTCTTCGCCGTTTGGCATGACCAGCCGGTATTCGATGGTGCCCACCGGGTTGGACGGTGAAAGCGAACGCAGATGCCGCTCCAGCAGTTCGCTTTCGTCAGGTGGAAGATCAGGCATGAAAGGGGCGCCGATAAGCTCTTCCTTGGTCTTGCCGAAGTAGCGGGCCACCGCCTCGTTGGCGAATGTGATGGAGCCGTCCGGGCGGAACCGGCAGACGAGTTCGGTCTGGTCCTCCACTATGGCCCGGTAGCGGGCTTCGCTCGACTCAAGGGCCTCCTTGATAAGGCGCCTGGCAGTAACGTCCGTGAGGTAGCCAACGATTTCCGCGGGCCGGCCCAGGTCGTCCAGCACCAGGCGGAACTGGTCGCGGATCCAGCGGGTAAGACCCTGGGCGTTGGTGAAGCGATACTCCCGGGTGCCTTGGCCCATGGCCAGTTGCAGACGCAGTTCGGCCTCCATGATGGGGGCGTCTTCGGGATTTAAGCGCGAGAGCCAGAACCGGTGGTCGTTCAGAAAGTCGCTCGGGCTAAATCCGGTCAGGTCCTCCACATTGTCGGATATGAACGTCAGCTCAAGCTCTCCAACCGGCCGCCTGGAATAGATGACTGCCGGAGAGCTGGTCATGAGCGCCTTTATCCGGGCCTGGGTGCGGGCGAGCTTTTCCTCGGCCTCCTTGCGTTTGGTGATGTCCTGCACCATGGGCAGGTAGTAGCTGGGCTTGCCGGAAGCGTCCCGCACCAGCCCGGCTGAAAGGTGCACCCACACCACCTTGCCGCTTTTGTGGATGTAGCGCTTGTCCAGCTCATAGTTGTCTATTTCGCCGCCGCGCAGTTTGGCAGTGCGATCCAGCGCACCTTCCACATCATCGGGGTGGGTGAGCATGATGATGTTTTTTTCGAGAAGTTCCTGCTCCTCGTATCCGGTGATGCGGCAAAAGGCCTCGTTCGCCCGGATGAAGGTCCAATCCAGGGAAAGAATGGCCGCTCCGATGGGGGACTGGTCGAACGTGCGGCGGAATTTTTCCTCGGACTCCCGAAGAGATACTTCCGCCATGCGCAACGACTGCTCGGCCTTCTTGCGCTCCGTGATGTCGATGTTCAGGCCTTCGATGTAGAGAAAGGCTCCGTTGTGATCGCGAACCTGGCGGGCGCTGGTTATGATCCAGCGAATATCTCCGTTTTTTGTCCAAAACCGGGTTTCAAATCCGGTTATGCGCCCATGTGTCTCAAGCTCTTCGATCAAGTGGTCCCGGTCGGCCGGATCGACGTAGAGCTGGGTGCGAAGGTCGGTGAGGGAACTGATCAGTTCTTCAGGGTTGTCGTAACCGAGAATGCCGCACAGGGCAGGGTTCACCGCCAGGAAGCGCCCGTCGGCTGAGGACTGAAAAACGCCCTCCACGGCGTTCTTGAAGAAGGACTTGTACTTGCGTTCGGCCTGCTTGAGCGGAGTGAGGTCTGTGAACGTCAGTATGCTCACCCGGCCCTGCGGCGTGTCTAAGGGCTGGGCAGCGATGAGTACCGGCAGTCGGCCCCCTCCGGTACCTTGAAGCATCCGTTCCTGCGGAAGCAGGGGCTTGTTGAGGTCCAGTGGCGGGGCTTGATCAGGATGGCACAGACATTCCAGCCCATGGCATTCCCGGCCAACTACGTCACCCTCGGAACGGCCGAGCAGCTCCAGGGCCTTGGGATTGGCGTGGAGAATGACGTTCGAGGCCGCACTCACCACCAGAATGCCGGCGTCGATAGCCTCGAGAAGGTCCAGGTTGTTGGTCAGGGCCATGGATGTACTCCGCGACAGTCTGGTTAAGTCGCTGGGGCCGCTCTGGCAAGAGGCTTTGACATCGCGGCGATGCTGGGTCACATTTTCCCGCAAATGAATCAGAACAATTTCACGGCGAAAGCGACGACCATACTCTTGGTGACCGTTCTCGTCGTCGCAGCGGCACTGAGGATTTGGCAGCTCGACCGCCCGGCCCTTTGGGAGGATGATTACCTCAACATTGACCGGGCGCTTATGCCTCTGGACCGGATGTGGGAATTCCAGAAATGGCAGGGGCCTGCGGACACACCATACGACTTCCAGCCACCATTATCGTTTGCCCTAACACATCTTGCGCTTGCTATTTCCGAAAACTCCTTCTCGGCTAGGGGAGTAAGCGTCTTAGCAGGAATACTAGCCATATGGGGGACTTTCGCCTTGGGGCGTCAGCTCTTCGGATGTGGAGTAGGTTTTCTTTCCGCGCTCCTACTTACTTTGTCACTTTTTCATGTGGAGTATTCTCGAGCCATCAAGGCTTATGGCTTGTTTTATTGTTTTTCCGTCTGGTCCGTTTTTTTTGCATACGTCGCATCCATTCAAGGGCGTGTTTGGTATTGGACGGGTTGGAGTTTGACGGCCATTGGTATGGTCTATTCGGCCTACATTGGTCTTCCAGCTTTTGTGGGGCAAATGATCTGGGTTCTTGCTGTGACGGGGGGGCGTTGGTGGCGGCGTCAGCCTGGTGCTGGAAAGCAACTCTATCTTGCCGGAATGGCCGCGGTTATTACTTTCCTGACCTATCTGCCTTGGGTTCCTGCAGTAGTTTTTCTCCAGGAGATGTTTCACGATCCTGGAGTAAATCCGTTTTCAAAGCTTTCCTGGGGTTTTGTGCAGGAACTCGTGGCTGGCTTTTTTTATCCAGCTTTTCCCGCACAGGCTTGGTTCGTTCCGACCTTGTTGCTTCTGATGGCATCAGGAGTTCTCTACTGTCTTCTCGCTCGGAAAACGAGAGAACTCAGCCTATTACTCTTGTGGTCATTGCTTCCCACAGCATCTGTGCTTTTATCAAAGTCTGTAATGAGTGAGATTGTCTCATCACGGCATTTGTTCAACCTAATGGGGTTAGTGACTCTCTTGCCTGCAGCAGGACTTTGGGGACTATTGGAAAGTCTTTTACCAGGCGGTAAGCGAATCACCTTAGCTACAGGGACGTTATTGTGTCTTGCTCTTTGCTGGCCACAGATTCAACGACTGCCTGAAGTCTATGAACGATCTATCAGCCTGGATAGAGACTATCTCTATTGGGTTTGGGCAACGGCACAACCTACAGAAAAACTATCCGTGGAAGGTTGGAAACGAAAATCTAAAAGGTTTGGTGCACGATGGTACTTGCCGGGTCTGTTCGCAAGTTCAGGCGATTTCTCCCATCCACTGTACTCCCGGATACTCCTGGTTGAAAATCAAGCTGGCCGTGAACCGACGATCGCCGTCCCAGGAGCCCGAATTTGTGGGGATGAGTCGTTCGGACCTTTCCGCACGCGAACTCAGTTGGTCGCAATCACGTCGCGTTCCCCCATTCAGGTGTGGCCAGATGACGCTGGCCGGTTCGTATATGAAGACGATTTCTCAACTCTACGGATGCTTTCTGATGCCTATAGTGCGGCAAATGTCGCTCCTGACCTCACCATGCGTCACATGGCTCCAGTACGGACTTCGCAAACAGGGGAAGTGTTCTACAATTTTAAGGTTCCGGATGGGGTTGCTGTTAAAGACGCCTCTCTCCGAGTGAATGCAGTTCTTTACAAAAAAAACAGCAAACACCCATCGGACTCAAAAATTGAAATTCTGGGTGGGCCTGATCCCCATGCTTTAAAACCCATAGGGATATTATCCCAGCGTGATTTCGTTGGTCCTTCCGGTCAACTCAGTCTCAGCTCCTGTGCTGGATATGAAGAACAAGCCATGTACCAGACGTGCGCGAAGACGAGTATGACATGTAAACTTCCAGGCGGTTTAGGAAGAGACATCTGGATAGGGTTCCGTTTTTTACCCGGAATATCAGAAGGGTATCTGGAGGTCGAAAAACTAAGCTTCGAAGTGTACACAACCGGTGCAGCCACGGGTGGCACGTCTCGACTACAGTTGGAACTATCGAACCTTCTTTCCAACAACCATGTCCAGCCGTGGCGGCCCGGCGCGGCCGCATTGGACGGTCTGTTCGCCTTTGCCGCCAGGGAGGGGCTTGCACGGTCCGGGCAGCCGCTCGGGTCGCCAGGAGAACTTCGAGAGTTCCAGGCCAGATACCCCGAGCTGGCTCCGGTTCATGTCCTCAAGGACGATTCCGGAGAACCGGCGGCGTATTTCTACGATTTGCCTTTGCGACTCTCCGGGCGTGACCCGGAATTCGCCACGACAAGTTCTCGTCCGTTCGAGACTCGCGGGCTCATCCTCTCCGGCCGCATGCACGTGCCGTCGCTTCTCGTGGGAGACCAGAAGGTGGACATACCCATCGTGGCGCCCGCCGGATCGACCCTCATGCTCAATCCCGGCGGGCGGAGCATGCTCATCTGGTCTCCGGACTTTTCAAAGGATGTGTTCGACAAGCTCGATTTCAGCTCGTCGGAGAATCTTCGCCCCACGCCGGATGCCGACAACGACGGAGGCCTCACCTGCCGCGAGGAACGCCCGTGTTATTTCACCGCACGGTTCGTTTCGGCCCTGCCCGTGAAACGGGCCCGCCTGGAATGGTACCCCAGGGTGGTGGCCGATCCCACAGGCAAGAATATGGTCAGGCTGTCCTATTCCACGGACGACGGAAAGACCTTTCAGGAAGTGGAGCGCTACATCGGCGAAGGTTCAGGCAAATGGAGTGATACGTTCAAGAAACACGCAACCACGTTGAACTTCAGGGAGCCGGTCAATCACTTCATGCTCAAGGCCGAACTCACGGGCGAGGACGCGCAGTTGTGGTCGCACCGTCGGGTGGTGGACAAGATGTGGGCGGAATTCGATCTGGACGCGCGTTCCGTCAGGCCTTTCCAGATACCCGGGGGAAATTTCCGTCTGGGACTGGCCGATCCTTCAGGCAACGATGTGACAGTGAGGCTGCAGGACAAACCGGTGCCAATCTTTGATGCCATAAAGGATTGGAGGTGAACATGCTTCGCTTGGCCATCATGTTTACGCTTTTCCTCGTATTTACAGGACCGGTATTGTCCTTCGGTCAGGATGGGCGTGGCTGGGAAGAAGTGCTGCGCGGAATCAACCGGGACATCGACCGGCACAATGCCGAGGTGGAGGATATTCGTCGCGAATTGCCTGGCCTGATCGCCGAGGCTCAGGACTCGCTGGCCCGTATCGACAACCAGCTGACGCAGGTGATCATCCTGCAAGGCGTGTCCGGGTACACCCCTTGGGCGCTTCGGACATTGAAGGGGCATCGCATAAGCCTGGAACGAAATCTTGCCGCCAGCGCCCAGAAGCTCCACATCGCCAAGGAACACTTGAACCGCATCAAGGAAGAGAACTCCACAGTCAGGGAAATCAGGCGCAAAGGGCCAAGCAACAACTACAATAACGCAACCGTGGCCGCCCTGGAAGCACCGGCCGCGAAGCTTGAGGCAATGAAGACCGAGGTCGACCTGCTCAAGGCCGACATCGACAATACTCTGGCCCAATTCGATTCCTTGCAGAACGTTTTGAATGAGTTTGGGAAGGATTTTAACAAAGAATACATAGCAAGCTTAAAAGAGCATTTTTTCAGCAGGACTCCGTCGGCTATCACTCAATCCGGCCTGATGTATCTCAAGAGCCGCTATGCCGATTGGCAAGCAGATTTTCCAAGGTTCATCACCCCTGTCCTGGCCTGGACTCACTGGGGAGACTTAGCCCTGTACGGTGTACCGATCTGGTTGGGCCTTTGGCTGGTGGGGCTCTGGGGGGTGTCGAAAGCTGGTGTAGGCTGTGACCGGAGAGTCCGCCTGGGATGGTTTCTCCTGTCGTTCGGGCTGGTCATATGGCTGGTCACGATGGAATTGCCTTTCACAGCGAGCCATGCTCTGAACCTTGGAGTAGTGGCATTAGGAGCTTTGGGTGCAACGATCCTCGTTCAGCACCATCTCCCTCCAGGTGATCTGTTGTTTTTTCTGGGCCTCTACGCTGCCGGAACGGTTGCTCAGATTCTCCTGTTCCCTTCGGAAATGCTCTGCCTGGTCATCCCGCTGGGCCTGTCTTTTGCCATTTGGAATCGCTGGAAACGGCAAAGGAAAGGGGATGCGGCCGGACTCGCCCTGCTGGGCCTTGCTGCGTTATGCGGTTTCGGTTCCCAGAGCTTGGTTGCGCTTCAGGCCTGGTTCTTGTTCAAGCTCTCTGTGGGGTCTGCCCGCTCTGTAAGGGCCACGCTGGCCGGATGGGGTGAAGTGTGGCTGAAGTATGTCCACCCTTTAGTCGTGACTCTTCTGGGTGTTGCCTATTTGAGTTGGGTGCTCTTGTTCATGGGGGGCCCGGGGTTCATGGACTACGTGTTCACCCTGGAACTTGCGCTTGGTCCCGTGAAGCTCTCGCTCGACGCCCTGGCGGCCATGGCGGTGCTTTTCTTCGCGGCCAGGATGGTTCTGGCCTGGCTCGAGGCTTTCTTGGAGCGGGCCAGTGTTTCCGGAAAGCAAATGGACCCGGCGCTGTCGCACACGCTTTCAACGCTGGCGTCGTATACGACGTGGCTGGCCTTTCTGTTGGCCATGCTCCACATCTTGGGGTTGCCCCTGACCGGGCTTACCTGGATTGCCTCCGGCCTGTCAGTAGGCGTGGGCTTTGGGCTAAAAGACATCATCAATAACTTCGTCTCGGGCTTAATCATCCTCTTTGGCGGTTCCATCAAAAAGGGCGACGTGGTTCAGACCGGGAAAATCCTTGGTGAAGTGACCAACGTGTCCGTGCGCAACACCACCGTTCGCACCCTGGATAACTCCATGGTGATCATTCCCAACTCCAGTTTTTTAAAGGGCGAGATCATCAATTGGAGCTATCAGGACAAGCGTATCCGTCTGACTATTCCCGTGAGCGTGGTGCCTGGCACCAAGATCAAGAAGGTCCGCAAGATTCTCCTGGAAACCGCCAAGGCCCAGGACCGCGTGCTCACGGACCCGGCACCCTCGGTAATGCTCAGGCAGTTCGGAAAACTGGGGCTTGAGTTTGAGCTGTATGTCTGGATCGAGGATTTCCGGGACAAATACCGCGTGGAATCCGACCTGGCCACGGCCATCGACCAGGAGCTCCAGGAGAACAAGATCACCGTTGCTTTCCAGACCGCCAAGGTCAAATACAAGCCCAAGGGGTCCGAGCAGGCGCAGTTGGAAGCTGCCCGCGAGGTCCTTCGCGAGAAGCGGCGCACCGTGTTCGCACTGGTCAGGCCGCTTCGGCGCGTGCACATGCGCGCCAAATGGGGAATGCCCGCGCATGTGCCTCAATCGGGCGATTCCTGATTTCCCCTCAATTTCCTGTAACCAGATGACACCGCAACCGCGACATACCCCGCGGAGGCTCACGTGGGAATGACCCCCCCGAGTGATGCGCAGGCGGTTCGGCGCGTCCTGGATGGAGATACGGAGGCGTTCGAGGTGCTGGTGCGCGCGCACGAGGGGCATCTCTTCAGGCTGTTGTCTCGCCATTTGCCGAAAAGCGAAGTGGCCGAGGCGGCTCAGGAAGCCCTGCTGGACGCATTCCTCAATCTCTCCAAGCTGCGTGAGCCCGAGAGGTTCAAGGCCTGGCTCTCCTCCATAGCGCTCAGGCGTTCGGCCGACTTCTGGCGGGAGAATTCAAGGCGTGCCGAAAGGGGGATCGATTTCTCCAGCGCCGAAGAGTTGGCCTGGCTTGAAGAGGTGATGGTGGAGGATTCCTCCACAAGGTTCGAGGAATTGACCGCGCGCAGGGACGCCGCCAAGCTCGTGGCCACATTGATGGAAGAATTGACACCCGAGGACCGCATTGCGGTGGAGCTCTTCTATGCCGAGGAATACGACGTGGCCGAGATCAGCGAGATGATGGGCTGGGGCGAGTCCAAGGTGAAGGTGCGATTGCACCGCGCCCGCAAGAAGATGGCCCGCAAGTGCGAACGCTTGTTGGGCCAGGGAGTGAAGCCATGAACGACAGATTGGACCGCATTTGCGCAAAGGTGGTTTCTGGCCGCCAGACCGTGGCCGTGCCTCCCGGCTTTGCCGGAAGGGTGATGGCCCACGTTCGCGAACGCGCCGAGATGGCCCTGGAAGGCTGGTTCATGCGCAGGGTGGCCGTGCCGCTCATGGCCGGAGGAGGCGCCGCCTCCATCGGTTTCGGTCTGGCCTGGGCCGTGTTGTGGCAGGCGGGATATATTTCGGAGCTCTCGCTTCTCGTTTCAGGCCACCCCTGGGCGGGATTCTAGGATTTCATGATGAACAAACGAAAACTCATACTTTTGGGAATAGGCATCTTCCTGGCTGGAGCATTGGCTGGCGGAGCCGGGATGGCTTGGTTCGCCAAGGCTCGCCTGTCGCCTATGGCCCGAATGGACAAGGCAGGGCCGGCCGGTTTCTTCCTTGAGCGCATGGATCACGCTGTCAAGCTTTCTTCCGATCAAAAGGACGCCATCCGGCCGATCATCGATGATGTTCTGGCCCGCATTCGTGAAATCCGCGAACCGTGCCTTGTCGGGGAAGAGCAAGCGTTGAAGGACGGGGCCGCCCGGATAAGAGCTGTCCTGGAACCGGGGCAGCAGGAGAAGTTCACCGCATTCATGGAAAAGGCCAAGGAGCGCCGGAAGAAGTTCTACGGACATTGATTTCTTTGCGCATTTTAGTGCCAGCCGGGTTTGACGCGGGCGGGGTTTTTGGTCACCATGACCGAAATCCCAACCTCGAACCCGGCGGTCTTTGATGCCTCACCTTCCTGTTTTTTCCACCATAGGCCAGGCCATGGCCATATTCGGCCTGCACATCGGCAAACTTTTCAGGTGGTCGCTCATCCCGATCATCATGAGCCTGGTAGCCTTGGGAGCGGCTTTCGGTTTGGGACTCTGGTTGCAGCCGGCGGGCGGTGAGAGTTCCGGTTTTCCTTATTGGTGGATGGCATTTGTTCCGGCGGCCATATTCTGCATGCTGGCCTGGGTGCCGTACGCGGTCCGAGTGAATCAGCTTGCGGTTACCGGCCGGGTGGAACCCGGCGGGTATGTGGAGAAGGTGTTCGCTTCCGTAAGCCTCAGGTATCTGGGGTATGCCATACTGGTGGGTTTCATCCAGGTGGCCGGCATAGTCATCTCGGCTCTGCCGGTGATCCTGATGGGCGTGGGCAGGCTTGAAGATGCCGGGCAGGTGCGGGTGGTCATGGCAGGAGCGGTCACAGTGACGCTCATGATGGCGTTTTTCATCCTGACATCGCCGCTCAACCTGATCTATCCTGCGGCTTCCGTAGAACGGGAGCCCTCCCTGAATCGAGCATACTCATTGGGGGCGCATGTAAAGTTCCGTCTGTTTCTGTGCGTGGTCGGAAGCGCAATCCTGTTTGCCGTTCTGGGACAGGGGATCGACTCTCTTGCCAAGGCGTTCGGTTCCGGAAAATCGCAGCTGATCAGCATGGCGGTCGTTCCGTTACAGGTCATCCTGACGTTCTTCAGCTACGTGACTTCAGTGGGCGTACCCGCCGTGGCGTACCGGATTCTGTCCGGCTTGCCTGATCCGCAGTCTCTTGATGAGACTGGGACCACGAACCAGACAATCCCACCCGACTCGGCTGCTCCGTCCGGCACTGCCGGAGGCGAGGGGAATGATGCGCCGCCGGGAACGAATTGAGCCGTAAGTACGGTCTTCACCGCCCGCTCTTGACGCTCCCCTCGGGGGGTGCCAGAGAACCCCTGCCCGTCCTGGTTGTTCCAAGCTCGTGTAACGAGCCAGCCAAGCCACACCGGGCAAAGTTGTCAACATATGCTCAATCGCCCGTCTACGCGTTCTGAAGGTGTTGCGGCCAATTGAGCTTCAAGGAGATTCTGCATGGGGGAGAGCAAGGAAGCTCCCTGGCGTTTTTCACCCTTGGCAGTGGTGACCGAAAGCCTGGCCTTCACGGCATTTCACCTCAAGGCGATTGCTGGTTGGGCTTTAGCGCCTCTGGCCTTCGGTCTGGCATTCCACTACTTTTCGCCGAGTTCTCCGGAAGGGTTGGAGAATGCTTCCGGCTTCATGCCAAGCTTGCTTCTTCTGGGCTTTATCCTCCTCTGGATCAGGATCCCTCTGGAGGTGAGGCTCTATCGCAAGGCCCTTCTGGATGAAGACCCTGGCCACTTCTACGGTCTTGATCTTATTGAACCCAGAACCTGGAAATACCTCTGGGCCTATGTCCGGGTCATATGCCTGTTCATCGGTTTCATGGGGCCGGGAGTCCTGCTCGCAGCGATGTTTGCAGCGCCGCTGGCCAAGAGCGGTCTGGCCGGTTCAGTGCCGGAGATGGTCAAGTCGGTCGCACCGGCAGTGGGGATGTTCGTCCTGCTGGGTCTTTTGTATGCGGTGCTCGCACCCAGGGTGATTCTGGTGTTTCCCGAAGTGGCCATGGGAGGCCAGGGATTGCTTTTTAAGCCGGGCGGACTGGGCGAGGCAGGCAAGAAGGCGCGCTGGCGCATGGTGGCGGTGATGGCCATGATATGGGCACCGGAACACACGCTCAACGCCTTTTCTTATCTGGCGAGCGGCTGGGAGGTTTGGAAGAGCTTGGCCGAGAGCTGGTGGTTCCCGCTGGTGAGCTACGCGCTCGGCTTCGCTACTCTGATAGTGTCTTGCGTGGCTGGAGCGAACATGTACAGGCGATTGCGTTCGGGGCTGGCCATGTCCGAATCCGCTTCGGACGATTAAGCGGTGAAAGGTCCGGAAGGCCCTCTCCTGTCACGAAACCTGCCGGTCTTCGTTGTTTTCGCCGAGGCCCTGTCTTTGGCGGCGTTCAATCCGGGGAAAATGCTCTTCTGGACTCTTCCCGTGGTATCCACAGGGCTTCTGGGTGTGGGGACAATCGCCCTGGCCCCAGACACCCCACTGTTTGGCTTTGGCGTCCCGTTTGTATGCGCTCTGTTCGTGGCGGCTCTCGCCTCAGCCTTTTCCATACGTGTCCACCGCATGGTCCTTTCCCCTGGCGGGAGCCAGTCTTCCTTGAGTACCCAGCTGAAAGAACGCAACACATGGCGGTACTTCCTGGGTACGGTGATGGTCGCGGCGATGGGTGCCGCGCCGGCCCTGGCCGTGGGATTCGCGCTCTCGAAGATTCCCGAACCAGGTATTCCCGCCCCCTTGGGCACCATTCTCGCTTTCGTACTGCCGTATCTGGCGGCTCAGCTGGTGATAGCTAAAAGGCAGCTGCTCTACCTAACGGGTATTTCTCTGGGCCGGGGCAACGCCTGGACGGAGAGCACGACCATGGGCGAGGGATACGGTGTCAGGCTGGCCTGTGTGAACCTGCTCTCCGCAGTGTATACGATTGGGATAAGCCTGTTCGCGGGGTGGTTGGTAGGGCTTGTATTCACCACGGGGCCACAAGGCTTGCTTGAGTTCTTGACCATAGTAGTCGGCCTGCCTGCCCAGCTTGGGTGTTTCGCGTGCCTGCAGGCAGCCTGCTACCGGCGGCTGTCGCAGAACCCCGTCCCGTGATCCTGTTCGTTTCTTGTCCCGCCAAGACTCTGGGGTTTAATCTGGACCACTTTTTATTCGCGAAGGGTTTTGTGGAATGAAGTCCAACGGCCATTGGTGATCAACCATGTCTCTCATTTAGCGCCGAGAGCCTGAACCTTGTCCGCCAGGATGCCGGCCAGGGCCATGGCGCTGGTGAAAGCAGGGGAAATGGCGTTCAACACGTGCAGGTCGGCCTCGCCGGATTCAGTGAGGAAGTCCATGACCAGTGTGTTCGACACCACGTCCACCAGCTGCGGCCTGATGCCCGCCTTGGTGCTGGGCAGAACGTCGTCTGGTTTGAGTGAATCCACCAGCCTGGATGCGTCAGCGAAAAAGTGTCTGAACATGTATTTGCGCGGTTCGCTCATGGCCACTGCGCGGAAGGTTTTGTTGGTTGCGAACAGCAGCGCGTCTCGCCAGAGAATCTCAGGGGCTTCCGAATCGAGACCTTTCAGGATGCCGTAGTTCTCACGGCCAAAGGCGGGGATGGCCGTGGGGCCGATGTATACGTCGTTGTTAACGGAGCGGGTGAAGTGGATCCCGAGAAAAGGAGTGGCCGGGTCAGGCACGGGATAGATGCTGCCCCGCACCAGATGGGACGCCGTAGGGCTTAGTTTGCGGTAGACGCCCTTGAACGGCACCAGAACGTACCGTTTTCCCCTGCCGAAGGCATGGGCCAGGCGGTCGGCGTATGTGCCTGCGGCATTGACCAGCACGGTGTATTCAACCGGCCCGGCAGTGGTTGCCAGCGTACGTTTTCCGGCCGGACCTAGCGCCCTGACCCCGAAGCGCACGTCGGCCTTGCCGGAACTGCGCAATTCAGATTTCAGGCTCTTGAGAATGGCTTTGGGGTCCACCACGGCGGTCAGCGGCGAATGGATGGCCTGCCCCACTGTGCGCGCATGGGGTTCGATGTCCTTAAGCCCGGCTTCATCCACAAGGCTCACCTGGGCGCCTGAGCTTACGGCACGTTCATAGAGCGCACGCAGTATTGGCAGCTCAGCCTCTGTCTTGGCCACGATAACCTTGCCAGACTCAAGGATGGGCAGACCGCGTTCCAGGCAATAGGCCCGCATGAGTCGGTTGCCCGCAAGGCAGGTAGCTGCCTTGGCGCTTTCCGGAGCGTAGTAGATGCCCGCGTGAAGAACTCCGGAGTTGCGCCCGGATGCATGCCTGCCGGGCTGATCCTCCTTGTCCAGGACAAGGACCCGTACACCCCGCGATACCAATTCCCTTGCCAAGGTCAGGCCTATTACGCCTGCTCCAGCTATGACGACGTCGGCATTATCCATGGGGGGGTCTGTGCCCGCAGGACATAAAAAAGGCAAGTTCGGGGTTTACGGTATTTTCGCTTACGGCGATTGCGTGCTATGGTGCGGTCATGACCCTAAGCCCGAAAGTCCTGTCCGTTTTGGAGGCGGTAACAAAAAGGTTGCGCGAGACGCACGGCGCATTGGCCGCGGACGCCCGGTGGGCGAAACTGTTTCGGCGGATGGTGCTCGCGGGGTGTGTCGCGGTGCATGGTGTTGTGCTGACCGCGCTGGTCGGTGCTCTCCTCGTTCCGGCTCTCGCGGCCAGCTATCTTCGCAAAGAGGCGTCCCATGATCTGGGCCGGGAGGTCAGGGTCGAATCGCTTCACTTCAATCCGTTCACCTTCGACATCCGGGCCAAGGGCCTTACGGTCATGGACAAGGCAGGCATCGACGTGTTCGCCGCCTTTTCCAGGATGGAGTTGAACCTGGACCCCATGGCATTTATTTGGGGCAGAAGGTTCACGGTCAGCCGCTTCCATCTGGAACAACCGGTTCTCCGTCTGGTTCGCGATGAGCAGGGGCGGTTTAACCTTGAGGATCTGTTTGGAGAATCCTCCCCGAAAGAGCCGGGGCAACCCCAGACCTTCGAGCTGTTGCCGCCGGGTTTGCGCTTCACCCTGTCCGACATCCGCTTGGCACAAGGATCGATTTCCTTCGCCGACGCCCTTACCGGCACCCTCCATGAGATAAAGGACCTGCATTTCACCATAGACTCTCTGGCCAGCGACCAGGCCGGTCTGCGCGAGATTTTCAGTACGGGTGGCCTGGTGAACGAATCAAGCCTGGCCCTCACGGTGAAGGCGGATCTCACCGGTCCGGCTCCGGAGGTGGAAGCCCGGTTGAATGTCAAAGACGTGGTTTTCAGGCATTACACGCCCTACCTCCTGACATTGAAGCGTCCGGTGGATCTTAAAATGAACGAGGCAGGGCTCTGGGCCAGAATGATGCTCCCCAAGAAAGTGGATTCGTCCCCACTGCGGGTCGAGGGAAACGTGAAGCTCTCCGGAGCGGCGCTTGTGGATGGGGAGCGGGAAGTCGCCGGGCTTTCGACATTGGAGGTCCAAGGCGCTTCCTTCGATTTCGAGTCCGGAAGCGCCCGGGTGGACCGAGTGGAAGTCCACTCGCCGTTTCTCAAGGTGAATCGCGACGAGGCGGGCATAATCGATCTGATAGCGCTTCTCGAACCGGAAGGAAGGGGTGCGGAGAAGCCCGGGGGGCAGGGCCCGCAGGTGAGCCTGGGCGAGGCGGTGTTCAAGGACGGCCGGGCCGAGCTCAACGACCAAGGGCTTGGCATCACCATGACGCTCTCTGACATCCTTGTCAGGGTGAAAGACCTTGATACCGCTTCGGGCCGGATCGGCTCCGCGACCTTTGAAGCCGCCGGTGACAAGTTCAAACGCTTGGCGATCACCGCCGAGGGGACCTTTGCCCCCGCCGCGCTTTCAGGAAGCGCCACCATGGAAGGGATAGACCTCTCCAAGCCGCTTCCCGCCCTCAAACGTCTGCTGCCGAAGCTCGAATTGGCCGGATCGGCCTCCTATGAAGTGGCATACACGCTCGGAGAGAGCGAAGGACGGTGGGTGCCAAAGATCAAGGCGGATCTGGATATTCATGGTCTCCGGGCCATGGCCGAAGGGCAGGGCAAGCCGCTCCTGAGCGCCGGAGCGCTCAGCATCAAAGGCGTTCAGGCCGATGTGGATGCCCGCCGGTTGAATGTGGGGCAGGTGGCGCTTTCGGACGGAGCAATGACGCTGACCCGAGATGAGGCGGGACGTTTTCCCGCGCTGGAGAATCTCGGTTTGGGCCGGGGAGAATCCAAGGACGGCGGACAGGCCCCCTGGTCCATTGCGGTGGACCAGGTACACCTTGCGAAGGTTGCCGCCGAGTACAGCGATATCATGGCCAAGGTTGAACAGCGGGTGGAGCTGGAAGAGTTCGGGGTGAAGGAGTTTTCCACGAGCCTGGAGAGACCGCTGGTTGTTTTTGCCAAAGGAGCGCTAGGCAACAAGGCTCCCTTCGAGATCTCCGGCGAAGTGCGGCTCAAGGAACCCTCGCTGGCGTTGAAGCTCTCTCTCTCGGGTTTTCCCCTGGCGGATATGACTCGGTTGGTTCCCCAACTTCCTGTAACGGCCTTGTCAGGAATGGCGAGCATTTCCGGGGAGACGACCGCGTGGGTCGGCAAGGATGTCCTGAACGCCACGTTCAAGGGCGATATGGGGATTGCCGATCTCAAACTGGCCCGGCCCGGCAAAGGGGAACCGTGGGCCGCCTTGTCTGGCCTTTTTGCCAAGGGAGTATCATTTTCCCTGGCTCCGCTGGACGTGAAGGCATCCAGCCTGACCATCGATGACCCCTGGCTGAGCATTGTCCTGGACAAAGAGGGCAAGCCCATTGTTCCCTTCGAATCTCCGCCTCCGGCAAAACCGGCAAAGGGGAAAAAGGACCCTCCGCCACTCTACTCAGTGGACCGTGTCGAGATAAAGGGAGGCCGGATTGACCTGGCGGCGCAGGGGTTCGATCCTCCGTTCACGGGCCATGTTAAGGACATCAAGGCCACACTTTCAGACGTGCGGGCAAACCGTCCTGCCAAGGTCTCCTTGGGATTTGGCTTGGGCCATTCCGGAAAGTTCAAGGCGGACGGCCTGGCGGGATGGGTGGAGAACGCTCCAGTGCTCGACCTGAAGGCTCTCTTGGAAAACATGGATTTGGGAGAACTCTCCCAGGTCAGCCAGAAGTTCACGGGCTTTCCCATCACCCGGGGCAAGCTCGGACTGAAACTCGACTACAAGGCCTCCGGCAATACCCTGGATCTAAAAAACAACATCGTGGCTGTGGGTATCCAACTCGGTCGGAAAACCTCCCTGCCAGGGGGCAAGGACGTGCCTCTGGACCTGGCAGTGAGTCTCCTTTCGGACAGCAAGGGAGTCATCGACCTGGATATCCCGGTCAAGGGGGACATCTCGCAGGCCAAGGCCGATCTGCACGACGTGATTTCCACGGCCATGGCCGGAGCCTTCGCCAAGATACTCTTTTCCCCTTTCGCGTTTTTAAACGTTGCCCAGGGGACAGGACAATCAGCCTATGTGGCTTTCGCTCCGGGCTCAGCCGAACTCACCTCTGAAGCCAAGAAAACCCTGACGGCTCTGGGAGATGCCATCGCCAACAGGCCTCGTCTTAATCTGGAAATCATGGCCTATGTCGATCCAGGCACGGAATCCCAGGCCTTCTCCGCGACACTGGCGGCGTCACGCCCCGCCGGAAAGCCGCAAAAGGGGCAGCCCCAGCAGGCACCCCCGCCGCAACCCTCACAGGAGGAATGGGAACAGCTTGCCAGGCAACGCCAGGACGTCATCCTGGCCTTCCTGGCCGGGCAGGGGAAGATATCCCAGGAGAGGACCTTCACGGTCACCGGCGACCATCTGGCTCCCCCCAAGGCCCAAGGCCAACCGGGCAGCAGAGCGGACGTCCGTTTGCGCTACTGAGCCGTTGCCGCCCCGGGACCTTGTTTGGTAGTGTTATTACATGGTCCCCGTGGTGTACTCCTTCTCTGTTTTCGACACCTGCCTGCTGCGCATGCATGCCCGCCCTTTGGACCAGCTTTTCTCCCTGGCTGCCCAAGTCCTGCCGGGACCTGTCAATCGTGAGGACCAGCACGAGTTCGTTCGCATGCGCCTGCGCGCCGAGGAAGAGGCCCGTGAAAGCTCAGGGTTGGAAAAGGCATTGCTTGGCATGGTGTACGAACGCTTCCCCAGGAACAATCCCTGGGAGCTGGATCCCGAAATCCTCTATTCCACTGAACTGAACCTGGCTATGACCGACACCCGGCCCGTTCCCGCCATGCTGGAGAGGGTGCGGGGACACATTCGCCGGGGAGAACGGGTGGTTTACATTACGGACTCGATACTTCCGGGGGCGGCCCTCAGGCGGCTTCTCGAATCCCATGGCTTTGCCGGGGAAGTTTATGGCGGCGGGGAACTCGGCAAGAGAAAAAGTACGGGCTCGCTTTTCAGGCACCTTTTGGCTGGAGAATCCATAGATCCGGGAGAGCTCACCCACTGCGGCTCAGACCCTGTCCTGGACGTGAGGGTTCCGAAATCCATAGGAATTTCGGTGGTCCCATTCCCCGAGGCCCGTTTCACGCCGCACGAGGAATACCTGTTGAGCCTGCATCGGGCCAGCGCACCGGACTGCTCCCGGGTGGTGGCGGCCAGCAGGCTCGCCAGACTGCGCTCGGAGCCGGGAGAGGGGATGCGGCCCGTTCGCGACTTCGCGGCTGCGGTGGTGGCGCCGGTTCTGACGGCCTTCGTGGCCTGGGCAATGGCCGACGCGGACCGTCGAGGTGTGGAACGCCTCTTTTTTCTTGCCCGCGAAGGGCAGATTCTGCACCGTCTGGCCCAGATCCTGCGACCCGTGACGGGCGGGCCAGAACCCAGATACCTCATGGGGTCGCTGTCCGCCTGGAACGCCTCCCTGCTTGCCGGACTGAGTCGGGCGGATTTGGATTGGCTCACGGCTGAAGGGCAGTCGCGCCGGCCTGTTGACGTCCTCGCGAAGCTGTCGCTGAGCCCGGAAGAGCTGCTCGGCGCATCCGGGCTCAGAATGCCGGGACTTCTGTCGGACGAACCCCTTAACGAGCGCGGGCTGGACGATCTCTGGGAGCTCATAGATTCGCCAGGAGCGAGAAGACTCCTGGCCAGCAAGTCGGCTCAGGCCAGGGAGCTCCTGCTGGACTACCTGGAGCAGGAGGGGGCGCTGGATTGTGATGTTCTGGCTGTGGCGGACATGGGGTGGACGTTGTTCACCCAGCGGGCTTTGAGGGAAACGCTGGCCAATCGGGGAGTGGACGTCGAAGGGTGGTATTTCGGTCTTGCCAGCCATCGCCTGGGGCGAATGGAGGCCGGAGGGCACCACGCGTTGTTCATGGAACGAGCCGCCCAGGCGGCAGCTGGTTCCCTGGAGTCAGTGCTCTTCCGCAACATCAGGCTCATGGCGCGTGCCTTTACCCGGGCCGGACACGGCCGGGTGCTCGGGTACGAACGCCACGGGGAGGCTGTCCGCCCTGTTCTTGGAGCGGAACCAGCCGGGGCGGAGCATACCAGGGATATTCAGGACACGGTGCTCGCGTTCGCCGAAGCGCTGTCCGGGAGCGGCTGGGGAGAAAGCGCCTACGAAGCGCTCCTGGAAACCGCCCGGGATTCGCTGAGGCGGTTTCTGGTCGACCCCACAAATACTCAGGCCAGGGTGGTGGCCTCGCTACCGGACCAGGACGATTCCGGAGCGACCGTACTTCGGCAAATCACCCTGGGCGATGTGGCCAGGGCATGGCTCAACAGCCTGGGGTTCAGCATAACCCGGGGCAAACCACCGCAGTGGATCGAAGGCTCGGCCGCCCTGTCCGCGGCTTGGCTAAGACCCTATGTGCAACGGCCCAAACTCATGTCGCTTTTCAGAGCATACTATCCATAAAGGGAGTCGAGAATGTCTTCGAATAAACCGTCCGCAAAACGCCGCTGCCTCGTGACCGGAGTCGCCGGAAACGTGGGGTCCAAACTATGCCAAGCCATGCTCGACGATGGTGTCTCGGTGGTGGGCGTGGACAATTTTTTTTCGGGCCTGCAATCCAATCTGGCTCCCTTTGTTGCGCACCCGGACTTCTCCTTCCATGAACGCTCCATCGTGGAACCAGGGGTCGTGGCCGATCTCTCGGAAAAGCACGGGAACTTTGATGCTGTATTGCACATGGCGGCCGTGGTGAGCGTTCCTTGGTCCATGGAGTATCCTGAGGAAACCATGGCCGTGAACCATGCGGCCACACTGGCTCTGCATCAGGAAGCTCGGGATCTTGGCGTGCCGGCCTTCGTCTTCGCAGGCTCGGCCGCCGAGTACGGCCGGCCGGTGGACGGTCCGGTGCGAGAGGATCAGGCCGGGGATCCCGTTAGCCCCTACGGATGGTCCAAGTATCTTTCCTCCAAGCATATCGAGGAATCCGGCTTCGGGTGCGCACTGCGTTTTTTCAACCTCTACGGCCCGGCCCGCGGCAAACCAGGGCCCTATGACGGGGTGGTCCGCCGCTTCATGGCCATGGTCTTAAACAGCCAGCCCCTGACCATATTCGGAGACGGCGGGCAGACCCGTGACTTCGTCTACGTGTACGACGCGGTCAAAGCCGTTCTCCTGGCAGGGGGCCTTTCCGGGCGCAAGCCCCTGGCGGGCGTGTTCAACGTCGGCACGGGGTTGTCCACTTCGGTGACAGAACTGGCCGAGCTTTTGGCCGATATTGCCGGGCAAAAGCTGCCCATCACCTACCTGCCCGAACGGGCAGGCGACCTCAGGCATTCTCTGGCGGATACTTCCAAGCTGGAAAGTCTCGGAGGGTTCAAACCGGACATGGTCTTGCGGGCGGGATTGAGCATCACCATGGACTGGTTCAGCGAGAACAGGGCCGATCTCGTCTAGCTGTCCAGTACGCTTATCCGGTGCGCTCTTGCATGGCGGCGATCCTGCGGTGCTGCTCAAGGAGAATCTTAAGCAGGGCGGTACACATCCGCGACATGCGTTCAAGGAAGTAGACGGCGCCGTCGGCGCGTTCCTTGTCAGAACGAGCACAAAAGAATGTCGTATGAAAATGCATATTGTCGAAATCTTCAAAACGTTGCAGCATAAATGAAGTATTGTCGTTGTCGCAGCCGGTTATAAAGGATGTGGCTGCGTTCAGGTTTTTAGCAGCCTCCCTGGCTGCTAGTTGCTTCTTCTTCCATCGCGCCATTTCCTTGCTTAAATAATCCAGCACTTTCCCTCGCCTTGCCGAGATGTCAGTATGTGACAAGGTAGCAAGCTTTGCGGCCAAGCCGGGGGCCTCTGGTAGGGGGGGGGAAGGATCAAACTCAATACCAGGTCCTTTGAGGATGCTGGCTGGACAGAGGTTGACGACTTCAAGCGAGGCCATGCGGATACGATCGGCGAACCATTGAGCAGCGTCGAAAAAATTGAGGGTTGTGTAGAACGTTCTGTTGTCAGCTGTTGTTACTGGATAGAGTTGCGGCCAGCGTCCTGGCAGATCTGTCTCAACCACTTCTGAGCACCGTGCCTCATGGGCGCTTCCCTTGGCGTAGTTCATGGTCATTGGGTCAGGTGAGGCCAGTTGGACACCGGCGAGGACGGCCTTTGTGCAGCCTAAGTATTCGGCCAGGGAGAATGCGGTGGTGATCACCGAGCCGTGGAGCAGGAGTGATTTACGCTTTGGAAAGGGCTGGCCCGGAAAGTTACCGAAGAAATAAATGTTGGGGAAGATCGAGTCGCCAGTCCCGCAGAGGCAGTGGGCCACGAGGGAGGCTCTTTTGAGCGGGGAAAGCCCGGTAAAGCCGACCTCAGAATCCACTGAAGTGTCGTTAATGACCACAAAGTGGGGTTCGATACCCTCTGCAAGAAGAGGCTTGAGGGCATTGTTTACCGCGATAACGACTGTCCGGTCCAGGTTCTCACGAATGAATTTCAAACAGTCCAGGAGGGCCGGTCCGGCAGCTACGAGTATGGCCGTGTGCCCGGTGAAGGCGCCAAGAAGGTCTTCGAGTGTCCCAGATCGGAGGCAAGGCTCTAAATTTTCATACTGGTGCTTGAGCCTGTCGTAGATGTAGTCGCGGGTCATCGGGCGCAAAGGAAGGCCGCGCACGTTCTCCTGGCTGTCCAATTGGTAGATGAAGTTGCGGTAGTAAAAAAGTTCGATCAACTCCTCCACGCGCTGGATGTACTTCGGCAGGACGTCAGCCAGGCCGTCCAGGACGAAAAACAGCGGATAGCCCAGGCGGCACACATCCTCCGGCAGCATTGAAAGCAAAGGGACATCAAGGGAGTCGGGATCGCCTCCAATAATAAAGACTGCCTTTTGGGCTAATTCACTGGGCTTGGCATCTGATAGAAAAGCCTCAGTTTGATCCAAATCTGGCTCGAAAATCAGGCAAACACCATCCGTCCGAGCGAGGGCAGCCTGCAGCTCTGGTGAAGAGCGGGCACCAATGAACACCAGGAAACGGCTGTGTGCCATCGCCTCGGTCAGGGTGGTTCCTGGTGGTAGGGTGGCGAAAACCTCGGAATCTTGGGCACCTGGAACGAAAGGGTTGGCCAGCTTGGGATCGCAATAATCCCAAAGGGCACTGTGGTGGTGGAAGACATGGAGGCCATTTACGATAGGTACCGATCCCGCAGTCCTTGACCCAATCGCCAGAATACCCAGTTCCTGGAAGATGGCGAGAGATGACATGAAGAATCAGTAACGCAGAGTGTCGCGCCAGGGCAACTAGTAAATCCTTTCCCTGCATTCCAATGGAGAGGAACAGGTGGCTAGGTGTTCTGCATGTGGAATTGAGGGTCAGACTGGAAGCACTTCCGTCGTATGGACTTGAATCCACTGCAGGCATACGATAGTTGGCATCGCCAAGTTGGACGAACAACCGAGGCAGTCGAACTGTAAAAGAATTGGAGATTCGCAACATGGACTTTCCCAAAGTTTCGATCATCGTGCCTACGTACAATCAGGTACAGTACCTTGGGGCCTGCCTGGACTCCATCTGGTTTCAGGAATATCCACGAATAGAAATCATAGTTATGGACGACTGTTCAACTGATGGGACAGGCGAGTTTCTCGAAGAGTATGCTCGCCGCGTTCGATCGGAAAGAACTTCCTACGCCTCACGTTATGACGAAGCGACTGACACGTTGCTGAGGACCGAACATTTGCGTTGGCCCCAAGAAGGGCGAGACCTGATTGTGGAGCGCAACGAGCGCAATCGGGGTTCCACATGGACCTACAACAAGGGTTTCGCTGCGGCCACAGGCGAGTACACAACCTATGTTGCCTCTGACGATATCTGCCATCCGCGCATGGTTGCCGAACTGGCTGCTCCTCTCATGGAAGACAAGGCCGATTTCGTCTATTCGGACATGTTCATCATCGATGATCAGGGGCGGATACTCCGTCGCTTTTCCCTGCCCGATTACGATTTCACAACCTGCTTTGCAGACTGGTACCTTTGCGGAGTTTCAAAACTATACCGGCGTTCCCTGCTGGACCGCTTCGGTCCTATGAATGTGGACTATCTAGCCAACGACCACGAGCAGTTCCTCCGGTTCGCTTTGGGTGGGGTACGCTTCCTGCATGTGCCTCGCGTACTTTACTCAGTTCGCAGCCACGAGCAGCGCAATGTGGGTGTGCATAGCCCGAGCAACTGGAGTAAACTGTTAGAGGAATCAAAATCTTTGGTGCGAGTAGCGCGTAAGGCCTTAGCTGAGGGAAGAGTCCCTGGCTGAGAGTAATGGTTTTAAGCGTCAGTATCTTGTCCGGATCGTCGAAGATATGGCGTGATACGGTCTCGCTACGTGTACTTGGTTTTGCTTATGAGCAAATTGCTTGCGAAGAAATGTGGCTTGAAATGACATTGGAGGTTGCGTGCGTTCGATCATAACCGGTGGTGCTGGTTTTATCGGGAGTCACTTGGCCGACCGCCTGATCGGCGAAGGGCATGAAGTGGTGGTAGTTGACGACCTTTCAACCGGGCGTGAAAGCAACCTGGCTGCGGCGATGAAGCGGGGAGCGCGCTTAGCCCGCGTTTCGGTCACCGACGAGGCTGGCCTTGCCGAGGCCTTCGAAGGCGCAGATTGGGTGTTTCACCTCGCGGGTTTGGCGGACATTGTGCCTTCCATCAAGGATCCCCTTCGCTACCACAGATCAAACGCAGATGGGACAGCCTGCGTGCTTGAGGCTGCCAGAACCGCCGGTGCCAAACGATTCGTCTATGCGGCCTCGTCCTCGTGCTATGGCATTCCGGACGTCTACCCCACTGGTGAAGATGCCCCCGTCAGGCCGATGTATCCCTACGCTCTGACAAAGCGAGTGGGTGAGGAATACGTTATGCATTGGGGACAGACATACGGGATGAATGTGCTCTCGCTGAGGCTCTTTAATGTCTATGGCCCGAGGTCTCGGACCACCGGGGCCTACGGAGCGGTTTTCGGGGTTTTTCTGGCACAGAAACTGGCCGGAAAGCCTTTCACAGTTGTGGGGGACGGCTCTCAGCGCCGGGATTTCATCTTTGTATCAGACGTGGTCGACGCCTTTGTTCGCGCTGCAGGGTCGGACCTGAGCGGGCGGGCCTACAACGTAGGCAGCGGCAATCCGCAAACCGTCAATCGGCTTGTGAAACTCCTGGGGGGGGGAAAGGTTCACATCCCAAAACGGCCCGGCGAGCCGGAGGTGACCTGGGCCGACATTACGGCCATAGTCCGGGACCTCGGCTGGAAACCCACGGTATCCTTTGAAAAAGGCGTGGGCGTCATGATCGAACGCATCAATGACTGGGCGGACGCTCCGGTCTGGGATTCCGAGAGCATCCACACTGCAACTGCAGACTGGTTTCGGTACCTAGGCGACAAATGAAAGGCAGGACGATGATGCAGCGGGCGAGCAGCAAGATTTTCGATCTGGCCGATCTGGCCGGGGAGTTGGCTCGCACACGAAAGGGCCGGGTGGTGGTACACTGTCACGGCGTTTTCGACCTGTTGCATATCGGTCATATCCGTTACCTTGAAGAGGCCAAGTCACTTGGGGACATCCTGGTGGTGACCCTGACTGACGATTCCCACGTGAACAAAGGGCCTCATCGTCCGGCCTTCACCCAGACTCTTCGCGCCGAGGCGCTGGCCGCCCTGGGTTGCGTCGATTATGTGGCGATCAACCGTTGGCCCACGGCGGTAGAGACCATCGCGCTCCTTAAACCGGACATCTACGTCAAGGGGGGAGAGTATAAAGACGCAGCCAACGATCCCTCGGGGAAGATCGTCGACGAGACTCAGGCCGTAGAAAACACTGGCGGGCGGGTCCATTTCACCAACGATATCGTCTTCAGTTCCTCATCGCTCATCAATACCTATTATTCGCCATTCCCACGCCACGTGGCCGAATACCTGAGAGGGTTCGCCGACAGGTTCTCCCAGGACGAGGTGGTACAATACCTTGATAAGGCGTCGTCGCTTCGCGTGCTTGCGCTGGGTGAGGCCATCATAGACGAACACCACTACTGCGAAACCCTGGGGAAATCGGGGAAGGAGCCCATTCTGGCGGCGCGTTTCATCGAGGCAGAACGCGCTGCCGGTGGCATTCTCGCCATCGCAAACCATCTGGCCGCTTTCACCAATAACGTGGAGATGGTGACCTTCCTTGGTGAACGCGAGAGCCACGAGGAGATGATTCTTGAGAATCTCCGCGATGGGGTGCGGCCGCACTTTCTCTATCTCCCAGACGCGCCCACGATAGTGAAGCGCCGCTTCGTGGAAACATATCCTCTGCAGAAGCTCTTCGAAGTCTACATCATGAACGGATGCGAAGAGAGTGCGGAGAATTCAAAGAAGCTTCTTTCAGTTCTTTCGGAAATGATCTCCGAGATTGATCTGGTCGTGGCCGCCGACTACGGCCACGGAATGTTCGATGAGGCAAGCATCTCCTGGCTCATCGACAAGTCTCCTTTTCTGGCCCTCAATACCCAGGTTAACGCCGGAAACATGGGATTCAACACGGTGTACAAGTATCCGCGCGCGGATTTCATATGCATCTCGGAAAAGGAGATTCGCATGGCTGCGCACAGCCGGGTCCGGCCCTTGTACGACATTGTTTCGAGCGTTGCCGAGAGGATGCACTGTCCGCGTATGCTCATCACGCGCGGTAAACAGGGCTGCCTCGCATGGAGCGCGGATGAGGGATTTTTCGATGTGCCGGCCTTCACCGGACACATCGTGGACAGGGTGGGCGCTGGAGACGCGGTGCTCTCGGTCGTCTCGCTGCTCGCCCGTCTTGGCGCGCCAATGGAGATGGTGGGCGTAATGGCCAACATTGCTGGTGCCCAGGCCGTGGGAACCATGTCCAACAGAACCTCCATGGACAAGACGGCCATGGTCAAACATTTGATTTCGCTTTTAAAGTAGGGACCAGAACGGTATGGACTCCTTCGCCATCGACGGGCACAAGCTGATGCTCCATCCGGACAGGGTGGCCGCCTGGGTGGCGGCCGGGGACGACTGGGAAGCCCTCAAGAAAATCTATCCCCTGTACGTTGAGATATCCCCCATCGGGGCATGCAATCACCGGTGCACTTTCTGCGCCTTGGACTACATGGGGTATGCGCCAAAGCAGTTGGACGCGGGGCTCATGGTTGAACGGCTGGCCGAGATGGGCGAGAAGGGTGTGCGCAGTGTGATGTTCGCTGGTGAGGGGGAGCCCCTACTGAACACGAGAATCAACGAGATGGTCGAGGCAGCCAGCAGTGCCGGGATCGACACCTCCTTCACCACCAACGGGGTGCTGCTTGGCGACCGTTTCGTGGAGCGCAGCCTGTCCAAGGTCAGTTGGATCAAGGTCAGCTGTAATGCGGGGAGCCCCGAAACGTATAAGGCCATCCACAGGTGCCCGGAGGGCGATTTTGACAAGGTTCGTGCCAATCTCCGCCGGGCAGTGGAAGCCCGTCAGGCGAATGGATGGGGTGTGAGCATCGGGGTGCAGATCCTGTTACTGCCGGAGAACGTCCACGAAGTGGAGGACTTGGCCAGAATCTGCCGCGACGAAATAGGGGTCGACTACCTGGTGGTAAAGCCATTCTCGCAGCACAAGAGAAGCCACAACCGTCAGTATGAAAACATCGACTACGGACCGCACCTGTCTCTCAAGGAACGCTTGGATGCCATGTCCACAGAGCGTTTCTCCGTGGTCTTTAGAGCAACGACCATGCAGAATTACAGCCGGGCCAAGGCATACTCCTCATGTTTTTCCACCCCCTTTTTCTGGGCGTATGTTTCTTCAACCGGAGATCTTGTCAGCTGCAGCGCCTTCCTTGGCGACGAGCGGTTCAAACTCGGAAACATCCAGGAGCATAGCTTCGCCGAGGTCTGGGAGGGAGCGAGGAGACGGATTTCCCTGGAAATGATGCATAACCTGGACATCACCGAGTGCCGGAGCAATTGCCGGATGGATAAGATCAATGCGTATCTCTGGCGTCTGCGAAACCCTGCCCCGCACGATAATTTCATCTGAGGAATCATCGCGATGGCGAAAACTATTATTTCCGAAGATGGATGCTCTGAGACAAAACTGAGCCTCATGCGGATGATGCTTTTCATTCGCCGTTTCGAGGAACGGGTCATAAGTCTTTATCCGCAGCAGGAGATGAAAACACCCATTCATTTATGCATCGGCCAGGAAGCAGTGGCGGCTGGTGTTTGTGCTCATTTAACCCCGCATGATTACCTGTCCAGCACTCATCGTAGCCACGGGCATTGTTTGGCTAAAGGAATGGATCCGCAGCTTCTTCTTGCGGAATTCTACGGTAAGGTCACTGGGTGCTGTCGCGGTAAGGGGGGCTCCATGCACGCTGCATGTCCCGAACGAGGCATTCTGGGTACTTCCGCTATTGTTGGAGGGGGAATCCCAATAGGCGTTGGACATGCGTTAGCCGCCAAGCTTCGAATGGAAAAACGGCTTTCTGTCGTTTTTTTTGGTGATGGCGCAAGCGAGGAGGGTTCTTTTCAAGAGAGCCTTAATTTCGCTGTCCTTAAGGAATTGCCGGTGGTCTTTGTGTGCGAGAACAATTTTTACGCCACCAATTCCCCCCTGAAAGCTAGGCAACCTCACCAGGACATTCACCGCCGTGCAGCAAGCTTCGGCTCACCAGCGGAAGTGGTAGACGGAAATAACGTATGGGATGTGTACAGAGCAGCAGAGAGGGCAGTGAGGCACGCGCGGGCGGGAAGGGGACCTTATTTTCTGGAATGCCGCACCTATCGCTGGCAGGGACATGTGGGGCCAAACTGTGATTGGCAAAAGGGTTGTAGGCCAAAAGGAGAGCTTCTCGAATGGATGGATCGATGTCCTGTAGAGGCTTTTCGCAGCACACTCATGCGCGAGGGTATTCTCGACGAGCCTACTATGGACAGCATTAATCGCGAGGTTTCTGCAATTCTGGACAGCGCGGTGCTTTTCGCCCAGGAAAGCACATTCCCAGATGCCGAGGAAGTGATGCGTAACGTCTATTATATGTCAGGGGCTTAATATGCCTTGGACAAAAGTCCTTGTTGACCAGGAAGATCTGGAACGTTTCCATCAAGAGGGGAAACGTACCATCAAGTATGTTGAAGCTCTGCGAGAGGCTCAGGCGCAACTCTTAGAAAGTGACTCGCGAGTATTCCTTTTGGGGGAGGGGATTGACGATCCAGGTGGAGTTTTTGGATCTACTAAAGGATTGGCTCAGGAATTTGGCTCCTCAAGAGTGATGGACATCCCGATAGCTGAGAATGGAATGACTGGAGTTGCTGTGGGAGCTGCTACAGCGGGCATGAGACCAATTTTCATTCACATGCGCATGGATTTTTTGCCTATGTGCATGGACCAGCTTATCAATCATGCGGCCAAATGGCATTACATGACCGGAGGGAGTGTCCGGGTACCGCTTGTAGTGCGTTCTATTATCGGCCGAGGATGGGGGTCGGCTGGCCAGCATTCCCAGGGCTTGCACGGGTTGTTTCTCCATGTTCCAGGGCTTCGGATTGCCTTGCCCGCAACGCCCTATGACGCCAAAGGAATGCTCATCGCCGCAGTGGAAGACGAGAATCCCGTTTTGGTTTGCGAGCATCGCTGGCTTTACAACACAATAGGTTTCGTACCGGAAGGGCTTTATTCTGTTCCCTTGGGGCAGGCGTTGATTCGAAATCCGGGCACGGACGTCACGGTTGTGGCGCTGTCCTACATGGTGCTGGAGGCCCTGAAAGCTGCCCGTGATCTTGAGCAGGAAGGCGTCAGTGTGGAGGTTGTTGATCCCAGGACGATTGCTCCCTTGGATGCTGATACCATCCTTGAATCGTTGAGTAAGACCGGCAGGCTCGTGGTGGCTGATGTGGCATCTCGGACCGGAGGAGCATGTGCCGAGATCGGGTGCTTAGTTGCCGAGCGTATTCCACTCGCCCTCAAGGCTCCGCTTAAGCGGGTAGCGTTTCCTGACGCGCCGACACCGGCCAGTCCTGTTCTGGAACAGGCCTACTATCCTGGAGCGGAAGCCATTAAACAAGCAGTGCGCGAGACGCTGGCCTAGACGTAAACATGGGCGAGCTCATACTAGACGGTCACAAATTGGCCTGGCACGCGGACCGAGTTCAAGCTTGGCTCAGGGGGGAACGCATCGCCCCCATCACAATAGATTGGGCTCTCACCAGGCGCTGCACGTATAAATGTATCTATTGCTACGGGAAACTTCAGCAGAATGACGAAAAACACATAACTCGCGAAGTAGTTCTCAGTTTTCTTGATGATGCCGCTGAGATCGGAGTCAAGGCTGTGAGCCTGGTCAGTGACGGCGAGTCAACCTGCAGTCCCTATCTTAGCGAGGCGATAACCCATGGCAAGGCCGTTGGGTTGGACATGGCTCTCGGGACGAATGGTTACTTGCTCAATCACGAGCTGTTGCCCGAAATTCTTCCTGCGCTCACCTACCTGCGCTTTAATATTTCAGCCGGTGAGCCGACGCAGTATGCAAGCATTCACGGTGTTTCGGAGAAATGCTTTCACAGGGTTGTGGGAACGATTCGTGAAGCCGTTGCCTTGAAGAAAGCAGAAAGGCTGCCGGTGACACTTGGACTCCAGATGGTTCTCATGCCCCAGTTTGCGGACCAGATATTGCCATTGGCGAGGCTGGGTGAGGAACTCGGCGTTGATTATCTGGTAATAAAACACTGCTCAGACGACGAGAAAGGGCAACTAGGGGTGGACTATTCATCCTACGAACAACTTTCTGATCTTCTGCTCCAGGCGGAATCCATGTCGGGTCCGGCTTACCATGTGCGAGCCAAATGGTCTAAGCTGATGAGTCAGGGTAAGCGGACCTACAGACAATGCTATGGCCCACCGTTTATTTTGCAACTTTCCGGATCCGGTCTGGTAGCTCCTTGCGGCATGTTGTTTAACAGTCGGTATAAAAAATATCATATCGGCAATATTGCGGATAAATCTTTCAAGGAAATCTGGCAGAGCGATCGCTACTGGGAAGTTATGAACATGATAGCCTCAGAGAAATTCGACGCCCGTACCATGTGCGGGACATTATGTCTGCAGCACAAGGTTAACGAAGCATTGGAGAGCATAGTGCGTTATGAAGGTGCTGTAATGCCATCTAAAGATGAACCACCAATGCACGTTAATTTTATTTGAAAGAGCAGAAGAAGATATTGTGAAGCAATAATATGATTACAATGTACACATTCATGGCAGGTGTATGCGGATTTGCGTTGCACTTTAGTCTGTCCGTTTGCCCTGATGGTATCTCTATCCCGATCCTCTGCAGCACGATCAGCGGAGATGTCAAATGAAGTGCATTGTTGGTTTTGACTTCGACAACACGTTGGTGGATTATGGATCGCTGTTTCTGGAATCAGCAGTTGAAGAAAGACTGTTGACCACTGGGACTGGTGCCTCAAAATCAGCGATACGGGCCGCGATTCAGGGCAAGGTTGGCGGTGAGATATCCTGGCGTTCTCTTCAGGCTAGGGTTTATGGCAGGGATATCGCCAGGGCGTCCATCCACCAAGGGGTACGGGAGTTGCTTTTCCGTCTGGGAAGCCTGGGATTGCCTGTCTATGTGGTCAGCCACAAAACCCCAACCGCATCTTACCGGGGGCAGAGCTTCAACCTGCGTCAAGCCGCGTTGGACTTCATGACCGAAAATGGCCTCCTGGGAAATGGATCGCCGCTTTCTCCTGAGAGAGTTTTCTTTGAATCCACTCGCGAGGAAAAGGCTGTTAGGATCGCAAGTCTTGGCTGCACTGTTTTCGTGGACGATCTGCCTGAGGTGTTCCTGAATCCTTCCTTTCCGCTCGGGGTCAAGCAGGTGCTCTTCATGCCCGAGGGTGAAGCTCCTGAAGCGTTCAAAGGCATTCTTTGTCGGGACTGGGCCCGGATTGCGGATACTATTCTCAGGGGGGCGGTCGATGGTTGATGGCGCGGTCCTGAACTGGGCCACCCGCACGATCGGCTCGCCATATTCCTTGGAGCTACTGGAAGGTGTTGGCAACAGTAGAGTGCTCAAGGCTACGTGTCTTGACGGTCGCACCTTTACTCTCAAAGTTTACAGGAACTTACCTGGAGACAGCCGGGACAGGCTGACGGTTGAGTATGGGGCATTCGAGCGGTTGTGGGTGGCTGGAGTGGAGTTGGTTCCCCGACCTGTAGCAGCCAACCGCGAGTTGGGTTGTGCTCTCTACTGCTTCGTTGAAGGATGTAAAGTCGAAAACTGCATTGAACCATCCGACGTAGAGCAATTTTGCTCCTTCTTGCGATTACTCAAAAATCTCGGAGTTGGCCCTCTTGGGCACGAAGCGGGACCGGCGTCCGAGGCGTTTTTCAGTTTGCCGGATATCGCTGCAAACCTGCGTTGTCGACGCTCTCGGTTGTCACATCATCCGGAGAAGAGACTTGCCGACTTGCTTGTCGGATCCTTTGATCCAGCTTTGGAGCGCTATCTAGTCAGGGCCGAAGAACTGCTTGCTCCACACTTCGGGCTGCAATGCCTGCTTCCCTACCACGGGCGTACTTTAAGTCCCTCGGACTTCGGTTTCCATAATGCCATCAAGCGTCCGGATGGTGTCCTGGTCTTCTTAGACTTCGAGTACTTCGGTTGGGACGATCCTGCGAAAGTAGCCGCGGATTTTCTGCTGCATCCACGCATGGATTTAAGTGAATCGCTAAAAGGCGGATTTGTGGATACGCTTGAAAAAATTTTCCCTGAGCGACCGGGCTTCCCTGAGAGGTTGGACGCTCTCCTGCCCCTTTTTGGCCTTGCCTGGTGTATTATTTTTCTAAACGTATTTTTGCCTGGGGGAATAGATCGCCGCAGATTTCTGGGTGATACGACCCCGGAGGCGGACATTCTGGATACGCAACTGCTTAAGGCCCGGGAAATGTATTCGCGCATCGAGCATTTCGTAAGAAGTGGATTGCCTCCTCACATGGTGTAAAAGGCAGGGATTATGTTCGGCAACCTTTCTGCTAAGCTCCGTCGGTCCGTGGTGCGGACTTTGGCCGCCAGCCGCCGGGGGCATCTAGCCCCGGCCCTCTCGCTCATAGAAATCCTCGGAGTACTCTATGATGATGTCCTACGTGTTGATCCTGATAATCCATTATGGCCTGACCGGGACCGTTGTATCTTGAGCAAAGGGCATGGGTGTTTGGCCCTCTACGCAGTGTTGGAGGAGAAAGGGTTTATCACTAAGGACGATTTAGATGGCTTTTGTCGTCACGGATCCATGCTCGGTGGGCATCCTGAGCTCCACAAGGTTCCAGGTGTGGAGGCTACTACCGGGAGCCTTGGCCATGGTTTGCCCTTAGGGCTGGGCTATGCACTGGCTGCTCGGCTAGATGGTCGGCCTTCACGAGTGTTTGTGATCATGGGCGACGGTGAGTGCAACGAGGGATCGGTCTGGGAAGCCGCTCTGAGTGCTTCAAAACACAGGGCAGACAACCTCGTGGTCATTGTGGACTACAATAAGCAGCAATCCTACGGCTCCACTTCGGAGGTCGTGGAGCTCGAGCCGTTCGCGGATAAGTGGCGCGCTTTCGGTTTTTCGGTTGCCGAGGTGCCCGGGCACGACCATGACGCCTTGAGGACCGTTTTCAGCTCTCTTCCGCTAGAGTCGGGGAAACCTACGGCCTTGATCTGCCACACCATCAAGGGCAAGGGGATCGACTTCGTTGAAGCCAACCTCTCTTGGCATCACAAAAGTTCCCTCACCGACCAGGATCTGGAGCGCCTCAGGCTGGCTGTGGAAAACGAGTGAGCCGCAAGGAAGCATCATGCGCAAGACCTGCCTCAATATGGTCTATCGATTGGCACAAACCGATGCACGCATTGTGTTTATAGGATCGGATCTGGGTAGCGGCACCCTGGATGAATTCCGCCGGGAGCTTCCAGAGCGTTTCTTCATGGAGGGGATCAGCGAGCAGTGCGTTGTTGGGATGGCCGCCGGAATGGCCTTGGATGGCAAAATTCCTTACGTCAACACCATAGCCACCTTTTTGACCAGGCGGGCTTTCGAGCAAATAGCGGTCGATGTTTGCATGCAAGGAGCAAGGGTGCGCCTCATCGGGAACGGTGGAGGGCTGGTATACGCCCCCCTAGGCCCCACCCACATCGCATCTGAGGATATCTCACTCATGCGGACTTTGCCCGGGATGGCGGTTGTCTGTCCGGCGGATGCCGAGGAGATGACAGATTTCATGCTCCAGAGCGTGGAGTGGGACGGCCCCATATACATACGCCTTGCCAAAGGCTACGATCCGGTGGTCACCCGGCGCGAGCTAGGCTTTTCCATAGGCAAGGGCATCGTCTACAGAGAGGGGGCGGATGTTCTGTTCGTTACCACGGGCGTGACCTTGGGGCCCGTGCTGGAGAGCGCGGACAGACTCAGCGGCATGGGGATTTCATCCAGCGTGCTGCATCTTCCAACCGTGAAGCCTTTCGACCAGGAGTTGTTTTTGGACTTGGCAGCGCAGACCCGGGCTGTTGTGCCGGTGGAAGAGAACAGTCTGCTGGGCGGGCTGGGCTCTGCCTGCGCCGAAGTGCTTGCGGAAGCGAATTATTCAACACCCAAGCGGTTCAAACGCATCGCCCTCCCCGACGCCTTTCCAGACCGATACGGGTCTCAAGCTGATCTTCTGGCTTATTACGGCCTTGAGCCCGGGAATATTGTTCGTGTGGCCCAGAGATTGCTAGAAATATAGTGAATCATTTTCTCCCCGAATGATTCAGTAACGCGCTTTGAAGCAACCCAGGAGACTAATTTTGGCAGACGACATCTCCCTTCGCCACGAGAACGAACGTAAGCAGCGTGAATTGTTGGAAGACCTTTTCGGCTCCACAGGTTTTTCCACCTTTGAAATGTTTCGCAACTTCCCTGTGTTCACGCCGCGGTACAACCTTGCCCGTTTTCTCGTGCACTATGAACTCTTTAAGAAAGTGCACGAGCTTCCTGGGGCTATTGTGGATCTGGGAGTGTTCAGGGGAGCATCCACCTTCACATTCGCCAAACTCTGCGAAATCTTCTGCCCGACTGATGTCCGGAAGGTGGTCTATGGCTTTGATACTTTTAAGGGATTCCCCGAAGTATCCGAAGCTGATGGAAAGGAGCTTCCGGAAGTGGAGCGCGTCCCGGGTGGGCTTTTCGGTGGCGAAACCGTGCCTAGGGTTCTGAACAAAGCCCAGGAGGCCATGAACGCCGACAAACACTTGCGCCACATCAACCGCATCCAGTTTGTCGAGGGAGACATGTGCCAGACCATCCCCCGATTCGTGGAAGATCAGGGTCCGGGACTGCGTATTGCTCTTTTGAACATCGACTGTGACCTCTATGAACCCACCAAGGTGGCACTCGAGCACTTTGCGCCGCTCATGGTTCCCGGCGGAGTGATCATTCTGGACGAGTACGCTTTGGTGACCTTTGGGGGAGAATCCCAAGCTGTGGATGAGTATTTCCGGGCGACGTTCGGCAAGCGTCCGAGGATCAACAAATTCGCCTGGCACAGCGTGCCTTCGGGTTACATTGTGGTGGACTGGTAGGAATCAGGTCTGGAGGCTTGAGTGAAAGAACTCGTTTTGGACGGAACCAAACTCGCCTGGCATAAGGACCGCGTCGAGGCTATGCTCGCAGGCGAGCGTGTAGCCCCTATAACCATCGATTGCGCCCTCACACGGGCGTGTACATACAAGTGTGTCTATTGCATAGGTAAATTGCAGGAGAATGAAGGCCGGCGGATACACCGCGATGCGGCCATGCGCTTTTTGGACGACGCCGCTGAAATTGGCGTTAAGGGCATCAGCTTCGTCAGTGACGGCGAAAGCACCTGCAGCCCACATCTTTACGAGGCAATCCTTCGCGGCAAGGCCAACGGCATCGACATGGCTCTCGGCACGAACGGCTTCCTCCTGCGCGACGACAAGCTCGAAGACATCCTGACCGCCCTCACATATTTGCGTTTTAACATCTCGGCCGGTGAACCGGATGTTTACGCTCAAACCATGGGCGTCGACGTTGCTGCCTACGAGAAGGTGATCCAAACCATCCGGAGATGCGTTGAGATCAAGCGCGAGAAAAAGCTCGAAGTGACCATCGGTCTGCAAATGGTGCTCATGCCGCACATGGGAAGCCAGGTGCTTCCGCTGGCCAGACTGGGCCGCGAACTCGGCGTTGACTATCTGGTTATCAAGCACTGCAGCGACGACGACCAGGGCAATCTCGGTGTGGAGTACGACAAGTATTTCGGACTAGTGGAGATACTCAAGAGCGCCGAGGCCCTCTCCACGGATACGTATACAGTTCAGGCCAAGTGGTCCAAGATCCTTTCGAACGGAAAACGTTGCTACGGACCATGTTACGGTCCGCCAATAATGATGCAGTTCAGCGGCTCTGGACTGGTGGCCCCGTGCGGCGGACTCTTTATGCCCAGGTTCGAGCGTTTTCATATAGGAAATCTTGTTGACGTGTCCTTTAAGCACCTTTGGGAAAGCGACCATTACTGGGATGTACTCAAAGAACTTCGCTCGGAACGCTTCGATGCGCGTAAGACCTGCGTGTCCCTGTGCCTGCAGCACAAGGTCAACGAAACCCTCTGGGAGATCAAGCATAATGGTGCAAAGCTTCCCGATCCAGTTGGCGAACCTCCCATGCACGTCAATTTTATTTAGTATAAATGCTGTGTTACATAATGATTCAACAATGGAGTTCTCCGCCGTGCAGGCGTGCCGGATGCGCGGCTGGAGCTGACTCTCACCGGCTTTTGGGCCTCTGAGGAGTGATGATGGTGGTCGGAAATGGGAAGTTCGGCTGGCTTCCGGCGGATCTTCGAGCCGGAGTTCATGATCTGCTGGATGCTCCTATGCCGCGTGGCCGCGAGGCTCTCGCCTTCCGTCAACCCCTGGAGAACCTTGACCGTGCGGAAGTGGGCGGAAAAAAGCATGTCATTTTTCTGTCATACTATCCGTATCTCAACAGCATTAAGAAAAGTATCGCCCTGCGCCGGACAGGGGACTACTACACCACCTTTATTGCCTGTTGCGCCCGCGAGGACGTGCAATGCCTGCGTTGGTTTGACCAGGTGTACGAGCTCGAACACTACCGGGAACTTCTGACCTTGCTGCCACAGGCCTCTCCGCTGGCTCTCTCGGTGCATGTGCAGCCTTCTCTGCTTGGAGCGCTGGCAGTGGAAGCCCTCGGCGGAGGGCGCTTGGTCGTCGATCTGTACGATTCCTGGCACTATATGTCTCGCGATCAGGATACGTTCAATTGCCGCCTGGAACGAGAGGTGCTCTCCCGAGCAGACGCCGTGGTCCACAAGATGCCTGACAAAGGATACGAGGCCATCCGCCAGGCCTGGAAGCTCGATACTCCTGGTGTTCAAGTCCACGCCTTGCCGTGTCGGGAGTTTTTCTCTTGCGGAGAATCTTCGGACATGCCGCCGTACCGGTTGGTCTACGCTGGCGGGGTCATGCCTTTCCACCTGGCTTTGAAAAACGGCCACGCAAACCAAGTATTTGATCCGATCATCGAAGGAACCGGCGGCGAGCTCGAACTTACGATCTACGCAAACCAGAACGCCCGCAACATGTTCTGGAACGAGCAGGGCCGCTATATTTCCATGCAAGACAGATTACCGCATTTCAGCTTTCAACCTGGAATGCCCTTTTATGCATTGCCGGAGGGAATCAAGCATTTCCATTACGGACTGCTGTACGACAACGTGGAGTTGTCCACGTACCGTATCGAAGCCTTTCACACCAATATGTCCACAAAGATATTCAGTTACTTTGAAGCAGGCCTGCCAATTCTAGCCTACGAGGAGTTTCATTACATCGCGGATTTGGTGCGTGAATATGGCATTGGAGTCATCTACTCGCTGAGAAGATTGGAGAGTCTCCCTAAGCTGCTTGCTGAGGCCGACTACGCGGCCTTGCGTGAGGGCGTTGCCCGCTTCCGCGAACGCTTCGAGGTGGCAACGGCTATCCCGGCTCTGAAGGCTCTCTACGAGGGAATTGAAGACATAGAACGGTTCAGGGGGCTGTAATCTCCAGGTGGGGCCGTTCACTGAACACGAGCGGAAGCTGAAGCCCGTATACCATATCTGACGGAGTGACGGTGAGCGTTTTCAGAACATTGGCCCAGGCCGATCCATTTTTGTGGGAAACTCTTCAACGTAAAGGCGCTGAAGCTGCCTCCCCGCGTGAACGCCAGTCCATGGCTGACAGGCTTAGGCTGCGTGCCGCCTCCATTGCCGTTGCCAAGCTGAGGTCTGGGCAAAGAAAGGTACTTGGAGTGGTTGGCGACCGAGACCTCGGGGCCCAACTCCTCTCATCAGGCATTCTCGACGGTTTCGAAAAGGTCGTTTTGCTTGAGGCCGAGCCGGCAAGTCCTTTATTCGCTCCAGGCATCGGACTCGTGGAGTCCTTGCCGCTTTCGGCGTCCAAGCAGGCCGGGGCATTGCTCGTGCTCGACGAGGAGCAGGGACAGGGTTTGCCCGAAGCATGTGCCGGGCCCGTACAAGTGGTGCCTAATCTTACAGCAAACAACATCCCTTTTGCAGTTCCTTCGTTCTGGAGGCAGGCATACGACGAGGCTCTGGGCGGGCTATTCTCTGCCATGTCGGACTCCATCGCCCGACTTGACCCCAAGCGGACGATTCTCTTTGCTGGGATCTACACCTACTTTAACCAGGGCAAACTTAGCATGGCCCTTCGGCGCAGAGGCTTCCAGACAGCCTTCCTCTGCCTCAATCCTTCCAATCAGGCGCACAAGCAAGGCTTCTTCGATGTGATCCTGAATGCTGGTGCCAATCTGGAGCTTTTCTACGGATTGCTCGCCAAGCATCGTTTCCGGGCGGTTCACTTCCAGGGATGGCTGGGATTGCACTGTTTCGCCGCAGCGGCTGCCGCGCTCTCGGTGTCGCCCGTGATCACCGAATTCAACGATCTCCCGAATTACTGTTTCACGGATGAGGAATACGACCGGCTATTTGCTCAGGGGGAGGCGGCAGCGGAACACCATTCCATCAGCGTGGCCCTGTCCGCATCGTCTGGTGTTGCGCTCAACTATCGAGATGGGTCGGTTGGCACCCTTGTCGAGCAATACTCAACCTCACCTCCACTGATTCACTTGCACAGCCATCCGTTGAAGGAATTTTTTGCGGATGTCCCCTTGGGAGCTGCGGGGAGGCGAAGTCTTGTCTTTTGTGGAACCCTCAACCCTTCGAACTACCCAGCCCCTCCCTTTGGCGATGTCCAGCTTCTCGGTCTCATTCGTGAGTTGGCCGCCCAGGGGGTAGCCTTCAATGTTTTTCTCAATCCCTACCAGCGAAAGGGAGAGCGAGGCGCATTCTGGGACTATGAGTATCTGGCACGGACAGAGCCTCTCTTCACCGTACATGAAGGCGTGGGGCCAGATCAGCTGCCCGCAACAATTGGCGGTTTCGGCTGGGGCAGCATGGTCTATCGTTTCCCTGAAGTGTTCACCATGCAACGGCCTCATCTCTCACACATATTGCCGACAAAATTTTTCAGTTTTTTGGAGGCGGGGCTGCCGGTGATTGTCAGCAGGGAACTTGAGGCAGTGTCAGAGCTGGTGCGCGAGCATGGTCTCGGGCTGGTGGTCGGGCAAGATGAGATCAGTAGGTTAGGGGGCCTGATCGATGAGGTGGATTACGAAGCATTGCGGCAGAACGTACGCGTCTACAGGGCGGAGCACGACCTGGACGGCCGATTGAATGGACTACTTAAGTTGTACTCCAAGGTTGAGTGGAACTGATTTCTTATTAGGACGGTGTGGCATAGGTCGAGGCTAGATGAATTGCAACGCATCGTGCACATGCTGGGTGTAGCGTGATGCTTTGAGGATGAGTGGTTATTCACCCTGAGGCATAATTACTTATAGAGTGCTTTCGACTCGTTGGCTGTGCCTTCTTGTTGATTGATGACTAACAATCAAACATTATTTTGGCTTTATACTCTACTGCGGAACCATAAGGTTGGGTAAATGCGGATCATGCTTCTTAATACGTTCGACGCTGGGGGAGGGGCTGAGAACATTTGCCGGGGGCTTTGCGAAGGGTTTGTGGCCCAAGGCAAAGAAGCCTGGTTGATTGTCGGTGCGAAGAATACCAGTCACCCTCGAGTGATTGACATGGGTGGAGGCTTGCCAACCGTATTCAGGAACCTGGAGAAAGAAGACAATCTTTCTGAGTGCGATCGTCTTCGTTTGAGGGATCGTCGTAAAGGTTTGGAGGAGTTTCGCCAGCCCCACAGTGCTCGACTACTAGATTTTTTGCCGGATGGGAGGCCGGATGTAGTCGCAGCGCATAACCTACACGGTGGCTATTTTGACCTCCGACTGTTGCCGAAGTTTTCTGCCCAGGTGCCATTCACCCTCACTCTCCATGACGCGTGGCTTCTTGCTGGTAATTGTGCTCACTCATTCGACTGCGAACGTTGGAAGTCAGGCTGTGGCAAATGTCCAAACATTAGAATCTATCCTGGCCTAGCCCAGGATTCCACGGAGCACAATTGGCGGCGCAAGAAGGCGATATTTGCCCGAAGCCGGCTCTACGTTACCACGCCCTCGAATTGGCTGATGGACAAAGTCGTGGCGTCAATTCTGGCTCCAGCTGTAGCTGGGATGAAAGTAATCCCAAACGGTGTGGATCTGAAAGTGTTCCGGCCAGGCTCCCGGGCGGCTGCGCGTCAGAGGCTAGGAATACCGCCAGAAGCAAAGGTTGTATTGTTTGCGGCTACATCCGTGCGCCAGAGTATGTGGCGCGACTGGAAGACGATGCGTCTGGCTGTAGCATGTCTGGCAGAACGTCTCCCAGATAATGAGATCATATTTCTGGCTTTAGGGGAGGATGCCCCCAATGAGCGTCATGGCCGTGCTGATGTTCGCTTCGTGCCATTCGTTAACGATCCGACGCTGGTTGCTGAGTATTACCGCGCCGCTGATATTTATGTCCACGCTACATGCGCCGATACGTTCCCGACGGTAGTGCTGGAAGCGCTGGCGTGTGGAACACCAGTCGCGGCCACAGCCGTGGGTGGTATTCCAGAACAGATACGACCTTTGGGGGGACGAAGTGTTGGTGTTGCGAGCGGAGTGGGGTCGGAGACGGCTACAGGAATCCTCTCCCCCCCCGGTGATTACGAGGCCTTGGCTCAAGGGCTGGCTGTTCTTTTGTCGGATTCGGATCTACGCACCCGCCTTGGCCTAAACGCTGCTTTGGACGCTGTTGGTCGGTTTGACCGTGAGATCATGGTTAAGTCGCATCTTGAATGGTTGGAGGAGGTGGAGGTCAACTTTGCCGCTTGGCGCAAAGAATAATGTGCTGGGGGACAATCGGAGCGGAAATTGCATGATACTGACGGCGAAGGCTAATTTTCCCACTAGGCATTTTTCAATCGCAAGCAGGGGCAACAATGAGCAAGGTTCTACTGTTCAAATCAGCCTACGACCATTTTCCCATAGGACTTGGGCATGTCATGAGTGCTCTGCGCAAGGTGGGGATGGATTATGATTTCGTTGACAGGCTGTTTCCAGACTCGTGCTCTTGGGCTGGGCCGTTGGCCCGTGGCGAGTACCTGGCGGTGGCTGCTGGTGGCATGAGCGCGGATTTCTGTTTTTTTCGTGACTTAGCCGCAGAAGTCAAAGCGATTAACCCAGAGACGCCTTTTATCCTGGGTGGGCCGATCAATTTTGATACACCGGCGCATATTGTCTTTGACCGCATCGCTGTGGACTATGGCGTGCTGGGTGAGGCCGAGATTACGTTTCCTGAATTGCTTGATGCTTTGAGCTTGCGTTGTGATCCCAAAGGCATCCCAGGAGTTATCAGTCGCAGCCCAGGTGGTAGCCTCCAAGTCAACCCCATGCGTCCCTGGCTCGATCTACGAACGTTCGATACCTTTCCGGTATGGGACGACGTCAATGCGCGTCATTACAGCGGTGCGGACAGTCCAGAGGACAGAGCCGTTTCTATGCCTGTGCTTTCGGCGAGAGGTTGCGTAGGTCGCTGCACGTTTTGCTCGCCAACCAATGGGGCCTATCGCATGCGTCGGATGGAGTATATTCTTGAAGAAATGCATCGCCTCGTAGCGGCGTACGAGTTTGATCATTTTGTCTTTCCCAACGAACTCTTTGCACCCACTGGTAAGTTGATTCGAGACTTTTGTAACGCCTACGCTGTGCATGGTCCTGGAAAAACATGGGTGTGCAATCTGCGGGTTGACATAGATAAAAGAATTTTAACAACAATGAGGGATGCTGGGTGTGTTTATGTTGGTGTAGGTGTTGAAAGTGGAAGTGATCGTGTGCTTAAGAAGATTGGAAAAAATACTAATATAGAGAAAATAAAGAGTTTTGTTAGCGCTGCACGTTCCGCAGGAATAAATGCTGGGTGTTCATTTATGCTTGCTAATGAAACTGAAAATGAAGAAGAAATGGCTGCTACTGTCGACCTGCTTATCGAAGAAGATATTGTTGGAAGAATGTTTAGCATGGTTCTTGCTTACCCTGGGACATGCATATACCGTAATGCTGTTGCCTCTGGGTTGATAGAGGATGAAGCTAAATACATTGAACGGCTGAATTACAGTAGCATTTTGCGAACAGGAAAATTTTTTGATCCAGATTATGTCAATGTTAGTGCTGTGCCGGACAGCGCTGTATGGGGGGCTGCCTTGCGGCAGGTTAGGAGAAACGCAACATATCTGCTTAAAAGGTGGACAATAAGAGACTTCAATGCGGAAAGCGGGAAAGGGTCGTGCCCGTCGTGTGGGCGGACGGTCTCGCCTTCTTTCCCACCAGAAGTGGTTTTGGGTCAGGAATATTATTGCCCGGCATGTTTTGGTCTCATGTACGTTGATGTATATAAGGAAGGGGCGGGCCTCCGTCATGCCAATATGTTACGTGAAATGTTGGCAGACGCTCGCCGGATAGCCATCTGGGGTGTTGGGCATAACAGTCTGGGGATTCAATATTTCGATGTCTTGGGGCTTGATCCAGGTCGAATAGTCTGTTGCATCGACGATATCGGGTTGCGCGACTGGCCTTGGTTCTTCGAATCACCAGTCTGCGCACCGGATGAAGTTGAGCAATTCGCACCTGATTTTGCTCTGATTGCAGATAGTATCCATCCGCCAACCGCAGCAAAATTATTAGCTGAGCAGGGTGTTCCCGCTGAGCGTGTGTTCTCCATCGCTCCACCAGGATGGCTTGCTACATATGAAAATACACGCAAAAATGGGCCATTGGCCAGAAGTGGACATGACCTGGATGCTGTAGTGCTGGCGTTGTCTGCAAGTCGGTCGAGTCGAATCTACGCCAGTATGAGAGATCAAGCTCTCGAAGGTGTGTGTGCCCAGGTTGCAGCTATTGGGGGGCGTATCGCTCTGGCTCCGGCGGGTCCTTTTGGCCAGGAGATGGCAAAGAGGTTGCAACGTCATGGTGCAGAAGTTATTGGTTTCGTAGATAATTTTCGCAGCGTTCAAACTCAGGTCCTTGATGGATTGCCTCTTTTCCCTCCTCGGAGGATTGAAGAACTCGGCGCTGATTTAGTTTTCTTGGCGACACCTGGACGAGAGCTCCAGCGGGCCCTGGAAGGTCAATTGTCTTCCTATTTACCGGGGCTTGCAACGATCGCCCTGGATACGATTATGCGGCCTGCTCTTCGGCTTCTCCCTTTTTTCGATGAACGGGTATAGCTCTAAAGCTACTGGAACTAAAAGGATACCAAGACCTGGATTGTATTTTTTGACTTGCTCGAAGTGGTGAGGAATCCAATCCGATCTGTTCCAAGCGAGAGAAACGAGTATGGTGATTATAGAAGATATACGACGCAACCTCGATGAACTGGCGAGCCACCTTAAAGGGAAGCGCATCGGTCTATACCCTGGTGATTTTGCTCGATTTGGCTGCGATATACATTTGTTTGATGGTATTGAAGTTGTAGGCGTTTATGGCGCTGGGGCAGGGTGGCAAAGTTTACAATTTAAATGCTTCAACAATATAAAGCAATTTATACATACTATTGATGTATGTTTATTTTGTGGTTTAGACGGAGCGCAAGATCTTTTATTCGAGCTGTGTAAATATAAGCCGCGGGTTGAGGTCATTGATCTTCAGAGTAGTAATGGAGAGTGGAGTCTGAATAGGCCAAGGAGGAGTGTCTCAACATTTGAGTGGTCTTCTGCTGATGATAGAAGAACTCTTGATTTATTAGGTGTAAAGAATGATTTTATAGATCCATTAACAAAAAATGATGTGCTGTGGCGGGACGCTTATCCTGTTAAAGGTAGGTTCACGCCATTTGATAGAGTTATTGCTGAGACTGGAGAGGCTGCTGCGCGGTGTCCCTTTTGCGGGAGGCTTTGCAAAACACGTCAATCTTTGCCTGTTTTGGATTTGGCATTAGTCATCTTTTATCGGTTTTTATGTTGTCAGGAATTCTACGTGTTGAAGTACATCCCGCAGGTGTGGGGGGTGTATCTGCCGGAAAAAGAGGCTCTTATTGACTTTACTTCGTGCTATCCTAGTCTGGAAAAGTCATGGTGTAATGGTGCTTTGTGGCATTACGTTGATCTATTGAAAGTGCAGGCAGCGTATTGTTTGGAAAGCCTTGAGTCCTACTGTGAAGAAACTAGTGGTTACGATAGAGTCTCATTTGTTGGAATTCATCCAAACCTGGGGCACCATGGTCTTCATGAACTTGGTGGTGTTCAATTTTGTCTTGATCAAGGTTACCATCATGCTCTTGATAGGATAATGATTGTTTCTGTAGATCTACTAAACTTCCGAGATCTGTTTCCTGAAATCGGAACGTTCGAAAATCTTCAGGGGCAAGATACAAAAAGAAGGCGCAGTAACGCCTTCCAATATATACTTAAAAACAGGCTTACATGCGGTTTTATTTATTACTACGGCCAGTTCATGAACAAGGTTGCTGCAAGAGTGGTGAGTGAGTCCAAGGTTAGGCATGATTTATCATTGAATAAAATACTTGAGCTGTCACAGGTTAGTTCGCACTGGCCCGTGCTGTGGGTCACGTTGCGATCAAAGCGTGGTTGGCTCGGCCAAGTTGACGGCCTTGCATCCTTGCTGAATGAATTATACTTGGATTATCAGGACATGTTAGTAGTGTTCGATGGGTTGCCAGAAGAAGAGTACTTGTTGCTACAGATCCGCGCTAAGCTTAATGCCAAGATTGATGTTCACAATGCTTTACACTGTGAACTATATGATACGATTTTTCGAGTTGGGAAATGCGACATGTTCATATCCCCTTTAGGGGGTGGGGCGTTATTTACTACTTTTATCGCAAATCTGCCAGGGATATACTACGGTTCAGTAGGCTTCTTGGAACAGAGCTGTTTGAAGCTTGAAGCAAACGCATGTCAGACACCACCTAGGGAGAATTATCGCCAAAGTATAATCATTCATAGTGTGCGCAATTACGAACTGAACTGGGAAGAACTTCTAGCTGCTACGAAAAATTTACTCTCAAGTATTGCAGTGGATAGAAAGTAACTTTTGTCGACCTTGTTGAGGTCAGTATATTTTTTATTATGTGACAGTGTTTTAGATGTAAGTTGTTTTTTATGTTTCACTAATTCTTTGTGTAAATTGAACAAAGTTTTATTTTTTTATTGAATATCAATCACGATAATAAAATGTACAATTTGCATCTCTGTTGGGATATAATATGAGAAAATGCGTTGTGCAAAGATATTTTTACATCAAGCTGCTTCTCTCTGAAGAGTTGCCTGTCAGGGCAGTCATATGTTGAGTCAAGATGTGGACATGCGCAGTGTAACCGCAGTCATTCTTGCAGGTGGCCTGGGTTCCAGACTGCGGGATGCCGTCCCTGGAAAGCCCAAGGTCATGGCTGAGGTTGCCGGACGCCCTTTTTTGGATTTTGTTCTCGATTTGGTCGAAAGTTCTGGTGTTGCCAAGGTTGTAATGTCCACCGGATACATGGGAGATGCAATCCGGGCACACTATGGGGATGCCTATGGAAAAATTAAGTTGATCTATTCCCACGAAGACTATCCTTTGGGCACAGGCGGTGGTCTTCTATTGGCGGTCCCAGAGATTCGCAACGGTCTCATCATGGTTCTTAATGGTGATTCATTCGTAGATGCCGATTTATGGGCGTTTGTTTCGTGGTTTCAAAAGAAAAATGCTCAAGCAGGCATTATAGCTGCAAAAGTACCAGGCACCTCCCGATTTGGAAGACTGGTCTTGACCCATGATGGTGAGGTTCAAACATTTCTTGAAAAAAAAACAATGTGGAAAAGAGTTTCATGTGTCCGGTCGAGGAAACGGCCTTGCTAGTCGGAGTGTTTTCTGGATGGCTCGACTTCGGAGGCCCGACTTCCGGGATATGCATAGACAAGACTAATGCATGTAAGCCATTTTTTAAGCGAAACGCTACGAGTATTTCTTTTCAATCTCCTTACTTTGAGAAACTCTCCGATGATATCCGTGCCACAGCGGTGACAGGTCCGGGCTTGATCCCTATGACCATGCACTCCGGCTACTATCGCCTAGTCAAACTCCTGATGGAAGCACGAGAAAGAGGACACGCTGTTTTTTTAGCAGGCTCCGGTGCCAGTAGGTCCATTGCTGCACACATGTTTGATGACCTGACCAACACCCTTGGGATAAGGGCGATCAACCTTTGCGACCAAACCGACAGCGCCGAGGAACATCATCTCGAACATTGCTTGGAGCGGATGGGTGGTACTGGTGATGTCTTCATCGCAATATGCAGTCAAGGGGAGACCGAGCGACTCTTGACCACCACTCGTTTAGCGGGCGACTTGGGAATGGACGTGGTAACTTTTACTGGTGTTAGTTCTGAAAATCGCCTCCGGGGAATTGGAAACCTGAGCTTCTTCGTATGCTCCCGCGCAAATATGCTTGTGGAGGCAGCCCATGTTTGCCTGACACGCCACGCCATTGATGCGGCTCTTACATGGCAACATGAAATTCTTGAGTAACTTGACGTGTAGACGCTTAGATGAGTCTGATTGTGCCCCATGAAGGGTATTGAGATTTGTAGGGCTCAGTAGTTGGGGTGAAACCCTGAGGGCAGATTCAAAAGCCTCTAGGCTCTATTTAGCAAATATTTCTTCTGCGCAGGAGGCTGTATGATGTCAGGTAGTTGGTTGGAAGCTGTTCGCGGGCTTGCTGCCAGTGAAGGCCTATGGCGAACTAAAGATCTCACTCCCGTCCCGCTCAGCCGCCCTTCCCGTTTTTTGATCTACTCCCCCGTTCCCTGGGACCAGGGTCACTTAGAAAGGATGATATCCTTGGCTCTACGGCTACGAGGGCATCATGTGGACGAAATAATTTGTGGCGGAGACATCCCGGCCTGCGGAATGGAACACGCCGACGTCCTTCGGCCCAATTGTACTGCCTGCCATACACATGCATTGGACAACTTTGCTGCGTGGGGTTTACCAACCCCGGCTAGTACTGCGGATTTCCTCTCTGACGGCGATCGCTCGCTTGCCGCCTCAACGGCCGCGGCTCTAAACCTTCCGCGTAAACACGAAATGGAACTGTTGGATTTTCTGCCATTGCAATTTGAGGGTCTGCCCCTGGGCAAACGCATATACGAACAGGCATACTGGCATCTCTCCGCCAATTTTAGCGATCCTGATCTCGTAGAGGAGGTCTTACGCAAATGTGCGGAGGCATACGTTTTGAACGCCCGTGCTGCCGCCAAGGCACTTTCTCGAGCCAATTACGACGCGCTACTCCTATGCAACGCGAAAACAATCGAATCAGGCCCAGTCTTCGACGTTGCCAGGTCCCTCGGTATTCGAACAGTGGATTGGGAAGAGCTCTTCATTTTCGACACCAACTCACCTTGCGTAGATTTCCTCCAAGAAGGCGTTTGGGAAGTTGTGAAAAATCAGCCTTTAACAGGCGAGGAAAAACGCCGCACGGCAAATTACATGAAGCTTTGGAAGGATTCAAAGAACACTCCATTTCGTTTCTACGAATCCCCGATTGACGATACTACGGCTATTCGAGATCACCTTAAGTTACGCTCGGACGCTTTTACGATATGCCTTTTTTCAAATGTGACAGATGATTCCAGCGTTATCGGTCGACACAAAGCCTTTGTCTCGCTCTATGATTGGGTGAGAACATGTTGTGATTTCGCATCAGCCAATCCTGACGTAGAGTGCATCATACGTTCACATCCTGTTGAACGTTTCCGCCAGTTTCATAACCCTTCACGGGTATTCATTGCAGACGCCGTACGCGCTGCCTATGGTGATCTACCGCACAATATCCATCTGGTCGAAAGCAATTCGCAGATTAGCTCCTACGCACTGCTTCATATGAGCGATATATCATCGACCTATACCGGCACTCTTAGCCTCGAGGCTCCGCTCCTTGGCCGACTCTGTGCCGTGGCTGGAGATTGCCATTACCAAGGGAAAGGGTTCACCGTCGATATCAACACAAAAGACTCTTTTCTCCAACTTCTGCAAACGCGTAGCCCCCTTCCGCTTCCAACCCAAGCACAAGTTGAAGCCGCTTGGCGTTACGCCCATTACTGTTTCCTGCGTCTACGCGCTAAGCCAGACTTCTACGTGTCGGACACTTTCTCCTGGCGTATTCCAACACTCAGTATGTTCGCTCCCGGAGGGCACGTCTTCATCGAAAACCTATGCGATTCCCTCATCAACGACCGGGCATTTCTCGATCTAACGACACCGAATCGCCGTCCCATAGAACTTGCCCCTCTCCGGGCAGCAGCATCATAGGATGACCAACTTGAGCAAAGTCTGTGTAACCCCATTGGACACGGACATGGTGCTTGGAAAAATGCCCATGGCCGAAGCGTCCTCCAGGAACTCGGAGTTAAGAGCATGGGCCTACCATGCCGGGAGTATATTTTCTTCTGCGTATCCTGCAGTTTTGGAAATAGAAACAACATCACGTTGTCGGATGCGCTGCATTCAGTGCCCTCGTAAATTCTTGCTGAGCAGGCCTACTGGAGATATGGACCTCGGCCTTTTAGAACGAGTCCTGGGTGAATTACGACCATACGCCCAGGACATACACTCAGATGGGCGAGCAATAATCAATTTCATGCATTACGGTGAACCTTCCCTGCATCCGGAATACGGGCGCACGGTGGCTTTGGCTCAAAACATGGGACTTAACGTCATCACATCGTCTACTGCTTCCGAACCGTCGGAAGAAATACTCAGAGCTGCTGTTGACAACCGTCAAGCAGTCATTTGGCTCATCTTTGACGGAATGGACGACAATGTTTTCCAGGCCATCCGAGGCCCGCGAGCAAGCTTCACCTTGGGACTCGAACGCCTCCGCTGGCTCATTGATTATAAAAAATCTACATCAAGTCTTTGGCCTACGATTAAAGTCTTTATGATCAAGAACCCCTTGAATCGTCATCAGTGGAAAGATTTTCTTTCTTTTTTTGGTGCGATGGAAGGCGTAGAAGCAGCTCTCGGCGAGTATTCAACTTTTTCCGGACGGGTACCTGCCATCCTGGACCAGGCACAACGTCTGGCTGAAGGTGGCGAGAGTGAAGCACGAGAAGCTAATCGCGTCGCAGCTCTTAATGCGCACGTATGTCACTACCCGTGGCATAGTGTCTCAGTCCTCTGGGACGGACGCGTCGTACCCTGCTGCCGCGACGTCAATGCAGATTTCGTCCTTGGGGATTTACGTCACCAAAGTCTCGTGGAAATATGGAACGGTCCGCGGATGACAAGCTTGAGACAAAGCTTTCTCTCCGGTAACAGGGGGAATCCACTGTGCTATTTATGTAGAGAGGGCAGCCTTGAAATAGGAATTCCGCCTCGGCCTGGGCCAGCCGCCATCGCGACCTGTCAAGCCCTCTGGCCCAACCTTGACCTGGGTTCTTTTCCCAAGGAGTCCTCAATTGCCTGAGCAGTCGTCACCTCCTTTCGGGAAAGTACTCTTCGGAGATCTACGAAGGACCACTCCCATAAGCCGAGTCTTCGGCCTTGACCGAGGAACTCCTATTGATCTGCACTATATTGCGCGATTCCTGGAATCCCATACTGAAGATGTTCGAGGCCGCGTGTTGGAGATCGCTGAGGATAGTTACTCTCGACGCTTTGGAGGGGAGCATGTTTCCCGTTGTGATGTGCTCCACGTAGGCCAGGACGCCCCGCCCGGAGCAATCATCGCGGACATAACCTCTGTCGAGAGCGGCCTTGAAAGTGATGCCTACGACTGCATAATCCTGACACAAACTCTCCTGGTTATCTACGACCTTGCCGCGGCCTTGACCACGCTCAAACGCATTCTGCGCCCGGGGGGGGTAATTCTGGCCTCCGTCCCTGGCATAAGCCAGATAAGTCGCTATGATTACGACCGTTGGGGGGACTTTTGGCGATTTACCGACCTCGGGGTACGCCGGCTCTTCGAAGACTTTTTCAGCCCAACGAACGTTTCCGTCCAGACATTTGGTAACGTACTCACCTCGGTCTCATTTCTGCATGGAATTGTAACAGAAGAGCTGACTGAAGAAGAACTCGCCCACATCGATCCAGATTACCAACTCCTTATCGCCATCCGAGCCGTGAAGAACCTAGTCTAGCGCCAAAAGGACATCACTGTGCAACCAAGGCTACTGTTATTTGAGCCACCGTTCTATCGCCTTTACAGGCCCACTCTATCTCTCACTAAGTATCCGCTTTCTCTCGGGTATCTTGCCGGAGCGGTCATAAAGGAGGGAGGATGGGAGGTAAAGACCCAGAATTTGGATTTCGCTTCTCCGGAAGAACCCCAATACTATCGTATCAGCTATCTTGCCGGAGAGGGTTATCGTAATTATCTTGCGAATCTTAACAACCTTGATGCTGATGTCTGGCGGCAAGCCGCAACGACTGTCAAGGAGTATGCCCCGCATGTTGTTGGCATCTCTTCGAAATCCCAAAACTTTGCCTCTGCCGTAAGGCTCGCACGTATAGTCAAGGCCATCAACAAAGACACCGTGGTGGTCATTGGAGGTCCTCACCCCTCCATGGCATGGCCTGAGGTCATGAAAGTCCCCGAAATTGATTTCTGCGTCCTCGGGGAAGGCGAAGTCACCCTGGTCGAACTGCTCAATGCCTTGAAGACCGGTCGTGATCCGGCAGACATTCCTGGACTAGCACTACGCAGAAATAGTCTTGTCGAGCGGACTTCTGCACGGGAACTCATCCATGACCTCGACTCTTTGCCTTTTCCACATGCCAGTGCTCCGACCACTCTCGTGGACTATGCGCTCTATCCTCCTCACGCTTACCAATATATTTTTGCGACACGTGGTTGCCCTCATGCCTGCTTCTACTGCGGATCACGCAATGTTTGGAGCCGGCGCACGCGCCTTCGCTCCATAGAAAATGTTGTCGCTGAGCTGCAGGCGCTACGTGGCATGGGCCTTCGATCCTTTCTTTTCGACGATGACAATTTCGGCATCAATAAAAGTCATCTCAAACGGTTGTGCGCTTCGATTGGAGAGAATTGCCCGGGCATCACGTGGACCTGCGAGATACACGCGGACCTAGTGGACATAGATACCGCTACTGCCATGCGGAAGGGTGGATGTAACGCCGTGGCTGTAGGTATTGAGTCTGGTAATGATGGAGTGTTGCGAGCAATTCGCAAAGGCGTGACAGTATCCAAGGCTCTTGAAGCTTGTTCCTTGCTCAAGGCACAAGGGATAGAGGTCCGGGCGTTCTTTATTATTGGATTTCCATTTGACACCGAGGATACAATCGCAGACACTTTCAAAGCGATGCAATCGCCGCATATTGACAAAATAATATACAGTGTTTTTACGCCATATCCCGGCACAGAAGCTTATGACTATTGCCGCGACAAAGGATTGATCCCTCCAGATTTCGACGTCTCACTCTACAACCATCAGAGCCCAGCAAACCATTTTTGTGAGAACATTCCCCCAGAACGTTTCCGTGAGCTGGCGTCACGCATTGAAGCTTTTGTCGATGAAAAAAATGAGCAATGATCCGCCTCCTCGGCCTGGAATATGCAGTCTCTTGTCGTAGAATTTTGGGTGTCGACTTTCCGACTCCCAGCACGCTTTAAGGAAATGACCAGATGTCCGTGATTCTAGCTGGATCGTCTCTCATCCACATCGCTGTGGCCTTACGCCAGACCGCCCCAATCGGATCAGACCCAAGGTTGTTAGCCTTGTTGCCGGCAAACACCCATGCTTCAAACATGTATGGCACGGTGCCGGATCTTGATGGATTTGCCTGTTTGAGCATTGAAGCTCATGGGCCTACCCTGCACCACCCATTCGAGCCGGCCCGAGCTATTGCTACAACTGTTGATGTCATCAAGACGCCAGGAGCACTTCTCACCAACAGCACTTTGCAGTCGTATTGCCGTGGAATTCTCGGACAGGCTCGAGAGCTTGCTTACATCCTGATTGATCCTCGAGACTACCTCAGCGACCTGTACCTTCTGTTTGGCAGTAAGGCCCTACACGATGCACTACCCAATGGGACCCCTACCCCGGATCCCGATGATTGGTTACGTAAAAACCTCGATGAAATGCTTTCTGTTTGGTGCGAAAATGTGGCTGCAATGCTTATCGCTGCGCATGATTTGCCGATCCGCCTGTTCCGTTTCGAACGCTTGGCAGGTTCGACTCCAGATCAAAGTGTACGCGCATGTTTCAAAAACATGGTTTCCAGTGAGTGTGTGGTCGAGCCGACCTCATATTCTCGCCCCCTCATCTCCGAGCACTTTCTAATACCGGGAAGCTGGCCAAAGTCCCTGCCTGTCTATGCAGCTGAACGGGCATTGAAGGTTTGCGGCCCATTATTGTCCCTGCTCGAACGTCAAGTATCCTCGGGGGCTCCCCTGAATGCCCCAGACTCCAGCGACGTCCAACGCGCCCTTGAAGGTGTCAGGCTACTTCCGTTTGGTCTTGCACGCGTCTTGGGTGTATCATTGGGCACGACTCAAAGTACTCTGGTGCACATCCCCGCTCGCTCTGGTTCGACCCGTCTTAAAGACAAAAACATAGCTTCTCTGATGGGAATGCCTCTCATGGCCTATACCATCCTGTTAGCCAAACGACTGAAAGGTGTGGATCGAATCGTTATCAATACCGATTCTGAACAATATGCCGAAGTTGCCCGTTCCTTTGGTGCTGAGGCACCTTTCCTTCGACCTCCAGATCTTTCGGCCCTCGACTCAAGTCTCGAAGGAGCTCTTGAATATTGCTTAAAGCGTCTGCGTGAGATTGACGGATTCGTACCTAGCCGAGTGGTCACGCTTTACCCAACCAGCCCTCTCCGACGTCTTGGACGCGTCCAGGCAATGCTCGATGCCCTTGATGACCACCCGCTGGTTACGGCATGCGCTCCGGTTGACGTGGATTGGGGTAGGCTCTACCTACCGCACAATGGTACCCCCTTGGCTCTCTCAAATTTTCTAAAAACTCCCGCTTCTAGAAGAATATACAAAAGCCTTGGTTATTTCGATGGACGATCATTCGCAGCTGGCAAGACAGGTCAGAAATGTTTCGTCATTGATGACCCGTATGAACTATTGGATGTGGATACCCAGGCGGACTTTGATGTAGCCGAGACAATTCTCAAAACCGATGGTTTCGACTTCGGGACTCACTTATGCCTTTGATCATACTCAATCTCCTTGACGAACGCCTCACGAGTCTGAAAGGGACGCCCCCCGCGCTTGCTCGTGAAGCTGTCTCGTTTGCGGCTCGGATATGTGCAAATCGGTATCCGGGGTACCAGTCCTTTTGCATCCATAACAACCCCAGTCTCGCATATGAAGCCAAGGGGATGACCTCCTTGCTTTTCAGCGAATCCATTGAGAATGGCCTACCAGGGCTCGCGAGGACAATAACACTTCTATCTCGCATACTGCCACCGAATGCGTTTCGTTCTGAGCACTTGGTTCTTTTATCGCCTCTGCATGCCCGGATTGGTCATGCCCGGATTGACGCAGTGGAAGCCGCTTTTCACCTCGAACCTTCACGCATCACGATTTCAGCCCAAAAACTACACCACAATAAGCATCCAAGTTGGGCGTGGGGAACAGATCGTTCTACAGGTGCAGATGGTGCCATGATCTTGACCACTCCCGCGCAGCCGGCTCTCTTACGGGGGAACGTGACATCAGAGCTGAGGGACTTCTTTCCTGACCTTGATGAAATTAGGGGAAGCCAATGGCTGCCCGAGCTTTATGATGCTGACGGTGCGGTGGCCTGCGTACCATCCGTTTTTCTCGAGGGGAAAAGGGGGGTCGATGACCAGAATTTTTCTCTCGTCTTTTGTGAGGAAGAGCCAGGACCGGATGCACCGATTCTTTACAGGCTGAACTCGCTTTAATGCTCAACACGTGGAGATAATCCACACATACGGCCGTCTTGCCGAAGACGGTCCGCCCGGAGGGCGCATGTTCGACGGCAAATCTATATTGATCACCGGGGCCACTGGTTCCTTTGGCCAGGAGGCTATCAAGACCATCCTTAAGCGATATGAACCAAAACGGTTGATAATCTACAGCCGTGACGAGCTCAAGCAGTGGCAAATGGCCCAGACACTGTCTATTGAAAGCCACCCTTGCCTACGTTATTTTTTGGGGGATGTCCGAGACAAAGAACGGCTGCACCGTGCGCTGCATAAGGTCAATTACATTATTCATGCGGCCGCGCTGAAACAGGTTCCAGCAGCAGAATACAATCCAATGGAGGCGGTCAAGACCAACGTCCTTGGAGCTCAGAATATTATCGACTGTTCGATCGATCAAGGCGTGGAGAAGGTTTTGTTCCTCAGTACTGACAAGGCAGTAAATCCTATCAACCTCTACGGGGCATCTAAACTCTGCGCTGAAAAGATGGCTCTAGCCGGCTCTGCCTATTCTGGCGAAGGGGGCACCCGATTTGCTGTCGCGCGCTACGGGAACGTATTTGGTAGCCGCGGCAGCGTAGCCCCGCTATTTATGGCACAACGAGAAACGGGTGTGTTGACCCTTACGGATCCTCGCATGACCCGCTTCTGGATCACTCTGGAACAAGCGGTAGACTTTGTCTTGAACTCCATTCGGATTATGACCGGAGGAGAAATCTTCGTTCCCAAAATCCCTGGTCTGGGGCTACAGGAGTTGGCCCAAGCCATATGCCCGAATTGCGAACAACGCGTTGTCGGTATCCGACCTGGGGAAAAGCTCCACGAAACCCTTGTTTCTCGGGAAGAGGCTCCACACACTACGGAATTCGACAATCACTATGTGGTGATTGCCTCCATTCGATCCCGCGAGGCATACATCGCCCAAAACGGAGGAAGCCCAGTGCCTGAAGACTTCGAATACAACTCGGGATCTGGAGCTCGTCCACTGACGCCGGAAGAATTGTCTGTCATGCTCGGGACGCTGAAGAGTTAATTTCCAATGAATCCAACCAAGCCTCGAGCACCCCGTATTCTAGCGATCAACGTATCGCTTCGCCCAAATTCACCGGTGAAAATATTCCCCGTGGGATTAGCTTACGTTCTCTCTGGCTTGTCCAGCCAAGGAGTCTCATTTGAGGTTTTCGACGTTGATGCGCTTAGGCCAAGCCCAGAGCAAATCATCAACCGCCTTTCCCAAGGCCCATATGATATTGTTTTGCTTGGTGCTATCGTCACAGGATACTCAACGGTCAAAAGACTGACAGCCGACATCCGCCGAACCAACCCTGCCGCTTTGATTGTAGTCGGGAACTCCGTGGCCTCTTCCATCCCCGAGATTCTGCTTAATCACACAGAGACAGACGTCGCTGTCATGGGTGAAGGGGAAGTAACAGCGCTTGAGGTGGTCAAGGCTTGGATGTCTGGCCGGGATATAGCAACTGTGGAAGGTGTAGCAGTGAAACGCGCGGGAAGGGTCGTTCGAACCAAGGATCGCCAGCTCATACAGAGCCTGGATGAGATCCCCCTGGACTACGACATCTTCAACGTCGAAACCTATATAGACGGGTTAAGGAGTCACCTGAGTGATCCGCTCCCCTTGCCCCGTGACCAACTCAGACCTTTCACCATCAATTCTGCTCGAGGGTGCATCAACCGTTGTGGCTTCTGTTATCACGTCTTTATCGGTTCACGCTTCCGCCACAAGTCCACAGAGGCTGTTCTGGCAGATATCCGCAGGCTCAAACGCCAATATGGAATAAACTACATTTGGTTGTGGGATGACCTTAGCTTCTATTCCCGCCGTCATGTGGCCGACTTTGTAGCAGGATTGGAGCGGGAACGCCTGGATATCTTTTTCGCTGGCAACATCCGGGCTAACCTCTTCCACGACGAAAGCGACCTCGAACTTCTGCGAAGAGCGAAAGCCGTTGGATGCGTCCGCTTTGGCTACTCCCTGGAATCTGCAAACGCAGAAATTTTAGCTGCCATGAATAAGAATAGCTCCCTTGAGCAGTTTCGGCGCCAAAAAGAACTGTTGGATGCTGCTGGTATAGCGTCCGCGACAAGCATCGTTCTTGGTTATCCCCAGGAAACACTCAAAACACTTGATGAAACCTTTGGTTTCTGTCTGGATATAGGGCTTTATCCCTCCAGTGGGTATTTGCTACCCCAGCCAGGTACGCCGATTTATGACTATGCCAAGTCCATCGGACGGATTACTGATGAAGAGGAATATCTTTTGGCCATGGGCGATCGGCAGGACTTGCGGGTCAACCTCACGGCAATGTCCGATTCTGAATTCGAAGGCGCTGTGCGCCAATGGCTTGCGCGTTTAAACCGTGAACTGAGGCTGGGGCTTTCTGATGACGGGCTAATCAAAACTCAATACTATAGGGCCGCTGGCATTTCTAGCGGGAATCAGTCCTCATAATCTCCTGGCTGGACTAGCCGAGGGTTCAGTAAAGCGACTCCCTGAATCGCGGTGATGGGTGTATCCCATCCGGCGACTAGCTTGTTCCGGTAAGGCTCTATGTCCACCTGCCGGTGACAGCTCCCTAATCCAGACTGAGGTTTTCTTGGGCATGTCCCAGCTCTGATGCCGGGCCAGGTGGCACAAAAAAGATCTAGAAGCTCGGATTGAAGTAGATCGTAACTCGTAGCAAGTGTTTCGTCAGGGCCAAAAACAACGGGCTTTTGCGCAATGATGTCGCCTGTATCTAAGCCTTCATCCATAATGTGGATGGTAACCCCCGGCTGGGTGTTTTCTGCGAAACTCCAAAAATTTGGATCGGCACCGCGATTAAATGGAAGATAACCGATATGCAGGTTGATGAACCGCCCAGATGCCAGCGACAAAACCCCTGAGGATACGATATGCCTGTAGCCGTGGCTAACCACTATTTCCGGAGAAAAAGCTTCATAATGTTCCACGCATAAGGGCTTGATCACTGGCTCAGACATTTCTTCCCGGTCTAGTAGCCACGCATAAACTGGCGAGTGCCCTGGCCCAAGGAACATTACCCTCATATTTAAATGATATCAGCCTGGACACGGCCTGTCAAAATGGACGGCAGCTCCAAGGAGACTCCTCGCATGAGTACGAAGCCATTTATCCCATATGGCAGACAATCAATAAACGATGATGATGTCGCTGCGGTTGTTGCGGCCTTGCGCTCGGACTGGCTTACTACCGGCCCACTCGTTGATGTCTTCGAGCAGGCCGTTGCATCCCGATGTGGTGCTTCCCAAGGGGTTGCCGTCTCCAGCGGCACTGCCGCTTTGCATGTTGCCACTGCCGCTTTCGATATCGAACCAGGTGACGAGGTGATCGTTCCGTCCCTAACATTTGCCGCCACTGCCAACTGTGTCGTCTACCAAGGTGCTACACCCATCTTTGCAGATGTTGATCCAGAGACGCTGCTCGTTAGTCCGAGCGACGTCGAAAGGCTCCTGACCGAGCGAACACGCGCCGTCATCCCCGTAGACTACGCAGGCCAACCCTGCGACTATAAAACATTAGCCCGGATTACTAACACTCGAAGCCTTCACCTTATAGCCGACGCTTGTCACTCACTTGGCGCCGAATTGAACGGGCGCCCTGTCGGAACTTTGGCTGACGCCACAGTGCTGAGCTTTCACCCGGTCAAGCATATTGCTACTGGGGAGGGCGGCATGGTCCTGACAAACGATTCCGTTGCGGCTAGCCGGATGCGTTGCCTGCGCAACCATGGTATGAACCTCGACGCTCGTTCCCGGGAGAAGGCTGGGACTTTTGGCTATGAAATCAAGGAACTTGGTTGGAACTACCGCCTCACGGATATCCAAAGCGCCCTTGGGATCAGCCAGCTCTCACGGCTCGACAGCTTCCTGGCCAAACGCCGGGATATCGCAGCTCGCTATAGCGATGCCTTCCTTTCCCGCAAGGATTTCACATTTCTCGCCACGCGTGATGGGGTTAGACACGCCCACCACCTCTATGTCATACGAATTGCAGATGAAATGCCGGACGGGATGCGAGACATGGTGGTCGGGCGTTTAAGGGCTGAGGGAATCGGAGTCAATGTACACTATCCCCCGGTCCACATGCACCCATTCTATCAAAGAAAATTTGGGTATGGGCCAGGAATGTGTCCTAACGCCGAAAAGGCAGCCAAACGAGTCCTTTCATTACCGCTACACCCAGGCCTTGATGACGATGCCGTGGAGCGGATTATCGATGCTACTCTCCGTACCTTCGACCACCTAATGTAGCAAATACGCCCTTCAGTCGTTGCCCACAGGGGACAACAACTCAAAACTCACTGGAGTCCCTCGGGGAATATCGCTTGCTGCACGGCGTCCAAGCACCACTTCCAAGAAACGTGGGGGGAGCCCATAGCCAGGTCTTATCGAACGGACGTTTAACTCGTCGAATACATCGCCTGCCCTCATGTCTTTAACGACGAACAGTGATCGACGAAAAACTCGACCCGGCAGTTCTGCATTCACGGGAGCGAAACGAACGCCACCCATGGATGTGGAAGCAGTCTTTACAGCTCGGACCATATCAGCAAACTCATGAGGTTCCAGGGAAAACATCGCATCTGGCCCGCCGTCGGATCGCCGCAGGGTCAAATGCTTTTCGACCAGACACGCGCCCAAGGCAACAGCGCAAACAGGAACGACAATGTCGAGGCTATGATCGGACAAACCTGCGACGGTTCCAAATAGCTGACTAAGCATCGGTATTGTTCGCAGGTTCATGTCCTCAGGCTGCGCCGGATACGAACTCACGCAACGAAGCAAAGCAAGGGGACCAGCACCTCCTTGGCGCAGTACCGTTACTGCCTCCTCGATTTCCGCCAAACTGGCCATTCCCGTCGACAGCATCACTGGCTTTCCTGTTGCCGCAATCCGTCGCAGGAGAGCTAAATCAACGATTTCAAATGAGGCAACTTTGTGGACGCTTACAGACAGGGATTCGAGGAAATCCACTGCGGTCTCGTCGAAAGCCGACGAAAAGGCTCCCATCCCCAGATCTCTTGCGGCCTTGAACAATTTCGGCTGCCACTCCCAAGGGGTGGCGGCCTCCGCGTAAAGATCGTGGAGTGTACGCCCGCCCCAGGGAGTGTCTTTGATTCGAAACGGCGCAGTGTTGCAGTCGATGGTCAAGGAATCTGGGGTGTAGGTCTGTAACTTAATGGCATCCGCACCAGACTCGAAGGCCGCCTGGACTAGGGCCAGAGCCCGCTCGAAATCTCCCCCGTGATTCCCTGATAATTCCGCCACAACATAGACCTGCAGGCCTGGCCCAATGTCCCGACCGTCAATTGAAAAACCACTCATGGTCGTCTCCCTCTAAGCGCTCGGACCACTCGGACAGCTCCCTGTCCATCGCAAAGGGTACGGGCTCGATTGATCAATCTCATCCTGCGCCGAGAGTCGCTGGCAAGAGACAATACAAGCTCGCGAATTTCCACTTCAAAGCTCGGCCCAGTGTATGTGAGCCCCTCTGCCGCTCCAGCCGCAAGCAATCCATGAAAGATAATCTCTTGATTGGGAACGGTCACTACTAGGATGCTGGCCACTCCCAAACATGCCAACTCCCAACTTGTGCTCCCTGCAGCTGATACGGCTATGTCCGCCCAGGCCATAAGTTGTGGCATTTCCACGCCAAGACGTCGGCACTCAAAGCGGGGAGCAAACCTCTCTAAAGAGCTGGTCAGGCCTTCCGGGTCGGAGTGGTTTGGACCGATTGCGACGACAAACTGCCAATCATCCCCTGGCAGCAAGGACAATGCTTCCACAGCTCTTATAGTTAGTCCCGATGGGTCGGATCCCCCAAAACTCAGTAGCACTCTTCGCGCTTGAGAAGCCACCTCAGCATCTGCTTGGGCTGCAAGCCGGAACTCGCGCCTGATTGGCGCATACTTTGGCCCGAAGAGTCCAATCGCTCCGGGGCGCAGGTCGTAACCGAAATTCTCAGCTCCAATGCTGGAATTAAGCAGAGCGTCTGCGTGGTACACTGACTGATGGACGTAGTCGTCAATCAGTAACACCGGGGCAATACGGGCTGCTTCCTCCTGATAATCCAGAGAAAAATTGTACCCGTCGAGAGTAATCCAAGTATCTCTACCCGACGCCAGCTCTTTTAATATCGGGGCGATATCAGCAAATCCCAGCAGATGGGGGGGGGAAGCATGGACATCAAATCCCTCCTTGGCAAGACGCTGCGCCAAGGCCTCTCCTGAAAAATGCCCCACGAATACGGCCTCTCCCCCATCGTCCTCCCAAGCCTGGGCCAAGGCCAGACAACGCAGGACGTGTCCAGAGCCGATACTTGGCGTGGCGTCGGCCCTCAGAATAAGCAAGGGGGGAGGGATCATTCCTCCACCAGTTTCTGAACCACGTTACTGTTTATCAATGTCCATTCAGGATGGGCAGATAACAAATCCACTATGTCATCGAGTTTAAACCGGTCATTCCCGAAATGGGTCAATATGAGTTCTATCAGCTCGAAATCCTCGATAGTGTCTACGGTCAGCCGGTACTGAGGGCATTCTGAAACACGTTTGAGACATCTGACATTAAACATGTCTGAATTACGTTGGATGTAAGGTGTGACATGCTCCCTCCAAGTAATACGGGAATCCTCCCTCCAGGCTCGCTCCAAAGCATCACGACGGATTACTTCGACGTCCATACCCCGAGGAAACGTTCTTAATGGATGGACATTGGAAGCGTAGTGGACATCAGGTTGATTTCGTAAAAAAAGTGACAGAACCTCCTCGATCACTTCCGGGTCGATGAGCGGACAGTCTGAGGTCACTCGCACCACGGCGTCAGCTTCGAAAGAACGTGCCGCATCCATATAGCGGTCGAGCAGATCGTCCACGGCCCCCCTGAGGACAAACCTTCCTCTGGCCTGACAATGATCAACGATAGCGTTGTCCACTGGGAGAATAGTTGTGGCAGTCACCACTGCTTCTAGTCCCCTGACCCTTTCCACCCGCGCAAGACACCAATCAAGCATCGGACGACCGGCAATCTCTCGTAGGACTTTACCAGGGAGACGGGTGGAACCCATGCGTGCCTGAATCACTGCAATCGTTCGCATTAATCAGTACCGGCTTCAAACAGCACATCTAGGTGAGCGGCAAATGTTGCGCCGTCCCAATCTCGAACGACTTCTCGTGGCAGAACAAATGGATCAACATCAGGCCCGACAAGTCCCGGTGTTGTTGTGCAGGCAAAGGAGAAACCCAGCTTTTCCGCAATGTCCCGGGTATGCCGAGAATAATGGATGGTTCCACCGTAGGGGTAGGAGAAACACAAGGGGAATCGACCTATCAAGGATTCGAGATCTCTTGCAGATTGAGCAATCTCCGCAAGTTGATTCTCAGGGGGTAAAAGAGAGAGGATTGGATGGCTAATTGTATGGGCTCCAAAATCAACGAGGGAGTTGTGAGCAACGTCGCGAATCGCATTGGCAGTCAGGCAAGGTGTCACCGGGCCGAGTGGGACTCCTTCGCTTTTGGCGCGAAGCTCCTCAAGCCATACCCGGCGTTCTACATCTGGCAATGGAGGAAGAAGAGCCAGCAGTTCCCGATAAGCAGCATGCCGAGGAGTAGGGGCACCGGGTGATAGGAGAGTCCATTCTTTGTAGCGTTCAAAATCGGAAGCGTCCAAACACGAGAACTTACCAAGTTCAAATGTATAATGCCGATCCGTAGTCCGAAGATGCAGTTTTTCGGGTAGACGTCCCGGATGCAGCATGAGTCGTTCGAGTTCGTGCCACCAAAACTCTCGGCCCAGCATGCCTGTGGTAACAAAAACGGTTGCGGGAATCTCGCGCTGGGCCATGATCGGAGCAGCAATCTCGAGATTGTCAGCATAACCATCATCAAAAGTCACGGCCACAGCTCGTCTTGGCAGAATGCCCTTCAAGGATTGATTCACTAGTTCTTCTAGTGACATGGGGTAGCAGTTGGAGTCTAGGATCTCCATATGCTCGGTAAAGTGCTCGGGTGTCACTCCAAGCAAGGGAGGGTCATAGGCTTCTGGCCTAACGCGATGATAAAATAATATTAGTCCGCTGGACATGCCCCACCCGTTTGTAACATGAATATTCATGGTATTAAAACCAAACACAGAACTCCTGAGCGTATCCCAGAGGTTGTGAGCTGATTTCCATAGAACTCATAAAGCGTGAGCTTATCCCTTGCAATGAGAAACTGTTCAGGATCACCGGCGATTTAGTCAAGATGATTATCAAGCCAACATGCATTAATAATTCGGTTCGCTCTGGTGTTAATCTCCCAATGCTAGTGCCAGGCAATAGTTGAGATATTGGTCGAGTTCTAGCTTTGAGCTTCACGCGTACCTTGGTCCTGATATTATGTTGTATCCGGAGAATTGACCTGAACCCTATACAATGACCTCTCAAATTGAGATAACTCTCAGAACAAATGGTCAGAGGTGGTCCCCAATCCTCGGACAGGTGTATAAGGTGGAGCCAAGGCACACGGAGGGATCATGTCCAAGGGCAAGCGGACCCGTTACTCGGCTGAGTTCAAGGCGAAAGTGGCTAAAGAGGCCTTAAAGGGTGAAGAGACGCTGGCGCAGCTGTCCGTGCGATTCGGCGTCCACCCGAATCTGATCGCCCAATGGAAGAAGCTGGCGATGGACGGGTTGGTGGGTATCTTCTCCGGTAAGCTTGAACGGCCGCAGGAATTCAGCGAGGCGCAGATCAAGGATCTTCATGCCAAGATCGGCCAGCTGACAGTGGAACGAGATTTTTTGGCCAAAGCCTTCGGGCGTTGAGCCTCGCCCGAAGGAGAGGGATGGTCGAACCAAGCCATCCCCGGCTCAGTATCGTCAGACAGTGTCACCTGCTGGGCTTCAGCCGCTCCGGATTCTACTATGAGGAGACCGGGGAAAGCGTCCTGAACCATACGCTGATGCGACTGATCGACGAGCAGTTTCTCGAAACGCCGTGGTATGGACGACGGCAAATGGTGCGCCACCTCCGTCGCCTTGGTTACCACGTCGGCGGAAAACGGGTACGCAGACTGATGCGCAAGATGGGGCTGATGGCGATCTACCAGAAGCCGCGCACGAGCATTCCGCATCCCGAGCACAAGGTTTACCCATACCTGCTACGCGGGCTGGTCATCGAGAAGGCCAACCAAGTTTGGTGTGCGGACATCAGCTACATCCCGATGCGCCGTGTTTTTTTGTACTTGGTGGCGATCATGGATTGGCACAGCCGAAATGTTCTGACCTGGCGGCTGTCGAACACCATGGAGGCTGATTTCTGCGTTGCGGCCTTGGAAGAAGCATTTGGTCGGTATGGAACGCCGGACATCTTCAACACTGACCAGGGAAGCCAGTTCACTAGCCTGGATTTCACCCAGGCCTTGAAGGACGCCAACGTGCGGATATCCATGGATGGACGTGGCCGTTGGATGGACAACGTCATGATCGAACGACTGTGGAGATCCCTGAAGTACGAGTGTGTTTATCTACGGACTTTTGAAACGGGGAGCGAAGCAAGATCGGGTATCGGCAAATGGGTCGGCTACGACAATGCCAACCGGCCGCACTCCAGCCTGGACGACATGACGCCCGACGAAGTGTATTCCGGGAACCAGAAGCCGGGGCCGGGATTAAATCCGTCCCTGGTAGGCTTCAAGGCGGCATAATGGAACAACAGGTTCCACCTTATCCAAGCCGTCAACCTGTCCGAACGACGGGGACCACCTCTTCCAATCATGTTGTCTCATGAACATTGGTTATAGGGTATAAGCAAGTTCGGGCTAATCAGACAATAACTAGCTAAACAGTTCATAGTCTGGTTTGGTGGGGCGGGCATCCCGACCAGAGCTACTTGATTTAGGTAAGAGGGGGTTTTTCTGGTAGTATACAAACTTAATTCAAACCAATATCTGGTCCAGCGGGGCAGCTTCAGTAAGAGGATTTCTATTTCATAGGGTGGAATGGTGGTCTGATCAGTAGTGATATATTTATCGTTCGCTTGGATTTAGCAATGTTGCGGCTTGTTGTTGAGCCTGGATATTCCCCGCATTCCCCAGGCGTCATGGCCGTTCTCGACGGTTTCGAATCCTACCGTCGCTGCTGGGCCTAAGAGTCAGGGCTAACGCTGCGGGGTGATGGACATAAATCGCATGCTAAAAAAAGGTTTCCCGATGCCAAAGGCTACTAAATCGACCGTTATTTCCCCGAAAGTGTCCATCGTCATGCCCTCGCATAACCACGGGGCGTACATTGGGGGAACCATCGCGGCCATCATGGCCCAGACATTCGCGGACTGGGAACTCATTGTCATGGACTACGCCTCCACGGACGCGACCTGGGATATTCTCGACTCGATCGATGACCCGCGCGTGATAGCAGTTCGATATCCGGAACCTGGGATGGGAAAGGCCCTCAACGAGGGTTTTAGGCGCACGCGGGGGCAATATGTCTGTTGGCACCAGACAGACAATGTCCCCTATCCTGACTGGCTGGAAACCATGGTGCGTGAATTGGATGATAACCCTGACGTGGGATTCGTCTACTCAGACTTCGAGAACATTGATTCCATGGGCAGATCCCATGAAATCCTGCACTATGGGCCCTTCGATCCGGACCGGCTCCTCTCCTACTGTTTGGTGGGACCGACGTTTCTTTACCGCCGGGAAGTGTACGAAACAGTTGGCGATTATCTGGAGTCGCATCCACGCGACGATCACGACTACTGGGTGCGCATCTGGCAGCACGGCTTTGTCATGAAAAATCTGCCTGTGAACCTGGGAGCCAACAGGATGCATCCCAACACACGCATGTGTCGCATGCGCGAGGAGTACGACAACTCGCTCTACGACATCATCGGTCCCAATATCCACATTGCCCAGAAGCGCGGGGAAGAGGTCTTCCGGGTCAGGGACCGTTCCCCGGACGTACTGGAGGCTTTTGGAACCGGCTATGCCCGGCTGCGCAGCCGCATCCGTTATTTCTTGGGATTCTTCATGCATGGCAGGCCTGGCATGAAGCTAGCGGTGCTGGGGCTCGGCCCGGTGGAAAAAGTGGTGCTGGACATACTCGACGAGCTGGGGGCGCTGCCTGGAGTACTTGGCGAGGGCCGATACTTCGCAATCCCATTCATGGACGAGGAGAGATTCGGGAACTGGGGCGGAGACTACGTTCTAATCTGCGGCTTCGACCCGGATGGTGCGAAACAGGCCGCCCTTGTGGGCCGGGGGATCCCACGGGAGAAAATAGTGCATGTATTTCTGCCGGAGTGTCAGGTTGGGGAGTGCTGATCATCCAGTTTGTGGGACGTAAGTAGAGAAAACGCTCAGATCCCGACACCACCGGCGGAGTGGAGAATATCCCTCTCAGCCAAGCAATAGTTTTCGCGAAGCTTGCGTACAATATTCTCACAACCAGGGTACGGAGGAACGAAGACCGCCAATCCTTTCGGTAGGTCGTAGAGGTCGACTGCGTTCAAGGCGCGAACGTATACTCCAGGAGCGTATTCCAACCCGACCCGCTGCGGTCTGTCGTCCAGGAATAAGCGCCAATCGAAATCCTCGAAAGCAAACCCCATGAGTCCGAGGTATTCCTCGAAGGTGGGCCGAAAGAGCGCCGGAGCTCCAGCTAGTGGCCGTCCGGTTCTTTTTGCCACATCCAATGCGGACTGGAGAGGAGCGACTTTCTCCAGAAGGTGGGGAAACACCAGGGGTGAGCAATCGAAGCGTTGGTTGCACGAGCGGCAGGAGAGTTTGAATACCTCGAACTGCTCACAGACAAAGTTGCCGTAAATGTTGGCCGCGCCGCACCTGGGGCATGTGGTGGAGAGTTCGTGGACATGCCTCCCTTTCACTTTGTCGAATCCGATATCTTTCGCGCTTGCCTCGCAGAACATACGCTTCGCCACCTTGAGATCCGCTATTCGTCCGACGACGGATTCCAATTCAGCATCCCCCATGGTGGTCATGTTTGGAGGGGGGCATCCCTGTTCGATGAAGGCCAGCTTGTCGTGGATGATTCCCCGGGAGAGGCACTGTTGGTAGATCACTGAGCCAGGGTATGGGATCACGAGATTCATGGCGAGGTGGTAGTGGGGATTTCGCTCCCACCAGTCGAGTGATTCCTTGGCCGTTTTGAGCGTTTCGGCAGGATCACCAAACAGGAGGTTTCCCTGGATGCCTATGTTCTCAGCCTGTGTCTGGCTGAGTGCGGACTCCACTTCAGCTACTGTGATGTGCTTGCGCATGCTTTTCAGAATCGTCGGAGAGGCGGACTCAATGCCGTAGCTGATGTAGAAGAGGCCGGCCTCCTTCATGGATTTCAGTGCATCGCGGGTTATGCCGCTGACCCGCAACTGGGCGATCCAGAGCAGATCCCGCTCGCGCATGCGGTTGCAGAAATCTTCAAGCCAGGGAGAACTCGTCGGGAATAGCTCGTCGAGAATCGCCAGCATGTTGATGCCGTAACGCTCGCGGTAAGAGTCCAGTTCGATAAAGAAGGACTCGAGGCTGCGCCTCCGGTATTTCTTGCCCAGTGGGTGATAGCAGAACGTGCAGCTGTACGGGCAGGAGCGACTGGAGATGACGGGAAGAAGGCGGGGCTTGTCGAAAGGATAGAGATAGTAGTTGTCGCCAGGCCTTTGAATGTCCAGGTATGATTCCACCCCGAAACTGTCGTAATCCGGGAAAGGGGCTATATCCAGATCGGATATGGACGGGCGAACCTTCGTGAGGCTGAGTGTTCCGGACTCATCTCGGTGGACGATGCCGGGTACATCGGCGAGATTCCCACCGTGGGAAAGGCATTCCACCAACTCCGTTGAAGTGAGTTCGCCTTCTCCGATAACTCCCGCAGTCAGCCCCAGAGCGTTCAGCATGAGTTCGGGTTCGCTGGAGACGAGGCCTCCTCCGGCAACAGTGAGCACGTCCTTCCTGCCCAGCCTTGCAGAGTCGAAAACCTGTCGCACCGCCCAATAATGGGCAGAGAGTCCTCCGCTCATGACTAGATCGATGTCCAGAGAACGTACCGCCCTGGACACGGTTTGCTCGGGGGATGTGTCAGTGTGGTTGAGGTTCAAACATTCGACGTCGAACCCTTTGCGCTTCAAACAGGCCGATACGTAGCTCAGGCCCAAGGGGAACTCGTAGTAGTCGCCCGCCTTGGCCACGAAACGGGGGGCAACGATGAGGATTCTCATGATGCGGCTCGAGCGGGCTCCTGCTTTTGTTCGCCAGTGTCGGCTTCAGACGTTTGACATGCTTCAAGCCCTGAACGCAATGAACTTCTCCAGGAGAGACCAGCCCTGTTGCTCGAATGCTTTGGCGTTTCAGTCGTCCTGATGTCCGGCTCAACTCGCGGCGCGAATAGTCTTGCCAGGTGACTCCAGGCGCATGAGGTACTCATACACCATCTCGATTGGGTGGGACTGCATGAGTTCCACCTGTACCTTGTTGAAAGAGTAGTGGTGAACTACAGAGCGTCTTGCCACTATGGTCTTAAGGTGCCCGTCGCGGACGAAGCGGTTGATGATGGATTCATCGAACTTCTTTTCGCCGTCCGGAAACCACTCGTCTTCGAGATTGTACGGATACGCCTTGTCCATGACTCTATAGTCATAGAGGCAACAGTTTATGCTCAGATGAGAACCGGGGCCTGTGGAAACATGATAAGGCTCGGTGACGGTTGCCAGGTATTTGGATATCAGGTCATCATTCAGGACCTTCTCCCAGATGAACTGATGGTATTGGATGTTCGTGCCGATATGGCCGCCGCGCACCCAGATGTCCTTGTACTCGTCGCCGTAGAGATTCCCAAGGGCATCCCAGAGGATCTTAACCCCCATGGTGTTGATGGGCACCATCGGCGTGACCATTCCTGCCTGCGGGTCATCCTGGTATTTTTTGAAGCCCTCCAGGATAGGCGGAAGCCAACCCGGGGTTACGAAGATATCGTCGTCCATCTTCAGGATGACGTCCTTGAAGTGTCGCTCGTGCACAAGGTTCTGCATGTGGGCCACGCAGGGATTGTGTCCGGGAGGAGAGCAGTGAACGTCCTGGATAAGTCCTGGGTATTTCTTGACGTATTTTTGAATGAGAAGCAGATGTTCCCCGAAACTGGCATTGGCCAGAATGTATATCTTTTTGAAAGAACGCAGATCAGTGTAGCGTTCCAGGCAGCGCAAGGTAATGAGCAGATTTTTGACGCCACGGAAGGGGTGGGTCAATATCATGAGTACGGGCTGAATTTTGGCCTGGGCGATGTCCACGGTTTTCATAAGCGCTCCTTGCTTCGCGTTGCCAACGAGAAGCAAGGAGCGTGCCGAGGTAATATTTGCCCTGGCACCAGGGCTGGAAATGTCTTTCGCGCGGATACGCACTCGTGCTATAAGACAAGAAATCCTTACCGTTCAGGAGTAGTCATGCCAAGCGTTCAGCCGTTCACCATCCTGGCCCTGGCGCCCTTCGCGCCGGTGGCCGCCCAAGGTTACAAGCCGCGCGTGGTGGAGACCGACCTCTATACCTTAGACGATGCCCTGGCCCAGATGGCCCCAAGGTTCTGGGTAGAACTCTCCAAGGACGTCTGCCCCGAGGCCGGGCTGGATGTGGCTGTTTCGAGCCTTTCCGGATTCAAGCCAGAGAATGTGGTGAAGAACACGCCATATCTCGCCGACCTGGATGCCTGCCGCTCCTACCTTGCTCAGGCCAGGGCCTCGGGCGCCCAGCCGGACAAGGCCGCAGCCGACATCCGGGCGCAATGGCCGGGCCTGCCCCTGGATTTGAGTATCGCCCAGGCAGCGCAGCAAGAAACGGCCGACACCGGGGCCATTGACGATATCCTGTCCATGGTGGCTGTCGACGGAGCGCCGTCCCAGGCGAGTGGAGGCTCCGGGTTGGCAGGCTGGCAGGCCCAGGTCGAGACGCTTGTGGCGCGGGCCGTGGCTGGAATCTTCGCGGACCCCAACTTCAGGCTCTACGAATCAGCCTGGCGCGGCGCCGAGTGCCTGGCCCGCAAGGCTGGACTGAAGGAAGGAGGGCGGGTCCGGCTGAAGCTCTGCTCAGTGTCGCCAGAAAACCTGGCGGACGCGCTAGGAGCCCTTGCCGTGGAGCTGATCGAGGACACCCCACACCTGACTGTCATCGACCACGGGTTCGACAATTCCCCGGCCAGCATCGAGCTTCTCGAGCAGGTTCTGGCGTTTGCCGACACTTTGTTGGCCCCTGTGGTGGCGGAACTGTCCATGACATTCTTCCGCATTGGTGCCTGGCGCGAACTCTCCAAGCTCGGCTACCTGAAGAGCGCCCTGGAGGACGCCCAGTTCGTCAAGTTCCGCAAGCTGCGCGACCATCCCGGCGCGTCGCGGCTCATGCTCACTTTGAATCGTTTCCTCACCCGCGCTCCGTATGGCCCGGGCAATCCCGCCCGCCCGGTCGTGTTCACCGAAGAGTCCCCGTTGTGGCTTTCTCCGTGCTGGGGGGTGGCTACCCTGGCTGCCAAGAGCGTGGCCGCCTACGGCTGGCCGTCCAGGCTGGCGGACTACCGCACCGTGTTTGTGGAAGAATTGGCCGTGGCCGACTCAGGAGATGGGCCGGCGGCCACAGAGGGGCTCTTCGACGAGAACCGCATCGCCGAGCTCATGGAAGCGGGGATATCCCCGCTGGTCGGGGGCCGAGGCAAGGACGTGACCATGTTGCCCAGGCAGACTTCCCTGGACGGCGGATCATTCGTGTTTCAGCTCTTCTTCGGTAGGATAGTGAGCCACTTGTTGCAAACGCGCGAGTCCTCGCCGGATGCCGTGCAGGAAGATCCGGCGGCAATGGTGACCAGGGCGCTCTTGAACCTCTTCAACCAGACCGATCAGGTCCCGCCGGCGGATTTGACCGTTACGGCCGGGGAAGAGAAGGACGGGCGCGTGCCGCTGACCATCTCCTTCACCCCGCCCAGGGCGGTCATGGGCGGGGAACGCCTCACATTCGGTTTCGGGTGGTAAGAGCCAAGCTTATTTAAGCCCCACCACGAACATCTCGGCTTCATCACCTTCGGGCAGGCTGCCGAAGGCCACGGCCTTGGGATAGCCCTTCACCCGCAGATAGTAGGACGTATTGTCGTCCAGGGCGTTCTTTACCGCCCAGGCATTGAACTCGCTTTGCCCCAGGGTGAACTTCACGCCCTTCATGGGGTATTCCAGAACCGCCTTTTCCGGCACGGTTCCCCTGGGGCCTGCGCCATGGGCGTCCACCTCGGCGCCGTCCGTGCCGAAGATGGCCCCGGCCCACTGGTGGCCCGCGGCTGGCCCGACCTCGAACCACTGCCCGAGCCCGGGCAAGGGGTGAATGTCCAGGTGGTACTCTGTAGCCACCTTGGGCACCGGGGTGTTGGCTTTGGCCACCAGCTTGGCCATAAGCGTTGCGTCGTCCGCGGCGACTGCCGCGCCCTTGAGCGGGGTAGGCAGACTGGCCGGGTCCAGAGGGCCGTCCTCTGGGATGAGAATGATGGGGAACCCGTGCCCCTTCATGGTCTGCACCATGACGGCCAGCATGGACAAACCGTATCGCGTTGTCTCCTCCTGCAGGCTTTTAAGCGTTCCCTTGATGAGCCACAGGGCCGTATCGGGCTTGGAAATCTCCGAAAAGGCACCGGCCCACTGCATCTTCTCCAGATCGTCCACCCAGAAGTGGCCGTTTACTCCCAAACCGTAACGGTGAATGGCCTCGAACAGGGCCTTCCCCTTGGCTTCGTCCTTTTCCAGGATGGTCACCCAGATACTCTTGGTCATGGCCCAACCTTTGCTTGAGATTATTGATGAGCATTTTCCTTTGTTTCAATACATGCTATAGCGCAAGCCGCATGGCAAGGACAACAGTTACCAGCGCATCGGAGAGGAGCGGATGACCTACGGGGCGAAATGGGTGCTGGCGATCTTCATGGCCCTCTCGGCGTGCTTCGCCGCGCTTGGCATTGGGCTTCGGGAACGATCCGCCATCGCTAATCCCTCGCCTACGTTCGATCCTCTGGTCATCTCCTACTACCTGAATGCCCTGCGCGGTGAGCTTCCATTCTGGCTGGCCAGGGACCCGGCCATGGCGTCCAAGCTGCTGGCCGTGGCCTCGTCGCAAATGGGGCGCGGTTACCTGCCCGGCGGGACTACCCCGGCCGGGTTTGACTGCTCCGGCTTCACCAGCTGGGCTTACGGCAAGGCCGGGCAAAGCCTTCCCAGAACCTCGGGCGAACAGTTCCTGGCTGGAAGGCCCGTGGCTGCCGAGTCGCTTCGCCCGGGCGACCTTGTGTTCTTCGGCCGCGGAGGCAAGGTGGGCCACGTGGGCATTTATCTGTCGCAGGGCCGCTTCATTCACAGCTCGCAGAACTCCGGGCAGGTGGGCGTGGACGACCTCTCAGGCTCCTACTGGAGCCGCACTTTCGCTGGTGGGCGGCGCGTCCTGGAGCAAGAGGGGCGGGCCCAATGAAGCGAGTATTGTTGTCTCTGTTAGTGCTTTGCTGGGCTCAGGCGGCCTTGGCCGTTCCCCTAAATGACGTCCAGCTGGCCCAGGCGGCCCGCTTCCCCTTCGACACCACCCTCACGGTCAAAGAGGCCATGGAGCGCTACTCCTACTTCGAGCGCGTTACCTGGCAGGTCTACTACGACATCAACAACCGCAAGGTGGTGGAGGTTCGCGGCTACTACAACATGGCCAAGGTCAAGACCCGCACCGATTCAGCCACTTGCGTCACCCGTGAGGGAACGTTCGTAGGCCTCACGGACACCCAGGCCTTCATGATTCTTCAATACAGGCCGGACTTCATCAAGCAGCGTGCCGAGCTGGTCTATTCGGGCATCTGGGGCCTCTACGACGACCAGCGCCTGGACGATCCGGACCTTCTCTGGGCCAAGGCCCTGGTCACGGACGAGCTGCCGAGCCCGACCCCCTTGTGCAACATGAAGCTGGACCAGATTTCTCCGCTCGACCAGCTGGCCATCCAGGAAGAACCAGTGCACGACCCCGGAGCGACAGCGCCCGCCAAGCAGACGCCGCAGGGAACGCCCAGGGCTTCTCCGGCCACGCCCAAGGGGCAGACAGGGCCAACGCCCAAGTCCGCCGCGGCCACGGCCAAACAGATTCAGGACAATCCGCCCACGCCAACCAAGACCGGGAGATAGAGAAGGGGAAGCCTCCGGCGGCCAAAGGAACGCAGTTCCTTTGGAATCCTTTTTAGCTTCGCGCTGATCGATGCGAGGCGTCTCGTTTGATGCTGGCTTGTCGCGTTATCGCGAATCCCTTGAAATTCACTGAGGGTCCAGGGGGATCATCCCCCTGGCGGGTGCAGGGCAGGGCCCTGCCGGAGCCCGGGGCGGAGCCCCGCTATCCCAACGTCAGAACCGTCACCTGGCTCGGCGCGATGGTCATGCCCACTGCGTTGGGCAGTTCCACCAAACAGTTCTGCCGGGTAAGGCTGGTCAGCCGCTGGCATGGGGCCGCGTCCATGAAAATGGTGAAGCATCCCAGCGTGTAATCGGTCTGGCCGGACTCCATGTGGGACACCGCTCCGAGTAAAACTCCAGGCTCGTCCCCTTCGCTCACAAGCCCCATGGACATGAGGTTGATCACCGGCATGCAGTCGATGGTGATGTTGTCCGCAGCGGGCTGAGTGGTGATGGACTCCGAGATGTTGGGGTAGGGGATGGGTGTGGGTATAGGCCCCACAGGCGTAATGCATACGTCGGGGAAGGCGAAGTCCACTCCGGAACCCAGGGTCAGTGCGAACATAATGGTCTCTCCTAAGCCTGCTGGACGGGCCTGAATGCCTCGGCCTCAGCCATATCTTTGTTTGTCGGGCGCAGCAGGGTCCGTTCGGTCAGGTCGTAAATTGCGTGCTCGTCCTGAAGCATGTGGACATTGGCCATGGTCATGTTGGCCCGGCTGAAGTCCGCCGCGGTACAGTCCGCGTGGGAAAAGTCCGCATGGCGCAGGTCGCAGCCCGTGAACTTCGCCCCCCGGCACTTTGCTTTGGCGAAGGAGCTCTTGAAGAGCGTGGCGCCGCTTAAGTCGGCGGCAGACAGGTCCGCCTCGGAGAACACGGAACTTACGAACGTACCGCCCGTTAGCTTGGCACCCTTGAGCGATGCCCCCAAATACATGGACTTGGAGCCGCTCGCGCCGGTGAAGTCCGCTCCCTCCAGGTTGGCCTTGCCCAAATGGCTGTAGGAGAGCTTGCTCTTGACGAACTTCGCCCCCGACAGGTTGGATCCGGAGAGATTCACCTGAGTGAGGCTAAGCCCGGAGAAGTCCTGGCCGGAAAGGTCGCAGCCGGAGAGCAGGGCCTTTTCAAACGTGACGTCTTTGAAGGCGATACCCTTGAGATCGCATTTGGTAAGAATGGCCTTGATGAGCTTGGCACCGGTAAGGTCAGCCTTGGCAAGCGAAGACGCGCGCAGGGTGAGCTTCTCCAGGGTGGCGCCAGTGAGCTTGGCGGCGTCCAGTTTCGCCTTTTCAATAACCGACCAGTAGAGCCTGGCTCCCGTGAGATCGGCCCCGGTGAAGTCCGATCCGCCGAGCAGGGTCATCTGGGTCTGTATGTGTTTAAGGCTCGCCCCGGCGAAGCTCGTTTTGGAGAGATTCATTTTGGTGAAATCGCATCCGTCAAGAATGGCGGAAGTGAAAACGCATTTCTTGAAGCCCGCATCCTTGATGGTAGCTCCGGCGAGATTGGCGCCTGTGAAGTTCACCTTCTCGAAGCGCCCACCTGTAAGGTCGGCTCCGGAGAGGTCCAGGCCCGAAAGGTCGGCCCCTATGACGGGCCGGTGGTTTCGGGCCGCGTCCAGCACGTCCTGGCGCGTGTAGGGTCCATTGCTTACGGCCATAAGAGCGGCTCCTCCAAGCGTAGAAGAAAACCAGAAGGTGTTTCCCTGGAGAAAAGAAGAGTGTTCCCACTCAATGCAGCGGCGGTCATGCTGTTACTCCAGGAGGTCCGCCTTCTCGTGAAGGGCGGTCATTTTGAGGTTGGCCCTGTCCAGGCGTGTCTTGCCCACCACTGCCTTATGGAAGTCCACGCCGAAACAGTTCGAGTCGCTCAGGTTGGCGGCCACGATACGAGTCTTTGAGAGCGATCCGAACAAGAGGTCCGCACCGCGCAGATCCGCCCCTTCCAGGTCCGAACCTGGGAAAGAGGTCCCCCGGGCGCTGACGCCGCTCATCTTGGCCCTGGTAAGGTCCGTGCCTTCCACACGGCAGCCCGTGAGAGTTGCCGTGCGGAAATCCGAACCGGCGAGGTTTGATCCGCGGATGTTCACGGTGTTGGCTTGAACGCCGGTGAAGTCGCTGCCGGGCAGTTCGCAGTCCGCGAGAGCTCCTTTGCGGAAGGTGGCTTTGGCAAAAGAGACCCCTTGGCCCGAGCATTGCTGTAATTGCGAGCTGGCCAGGATGGCTCCGGTGAAGTCGGCCCCGGTGAGGTCCGTCTTGCGCATGAGAACCCGTTCCAGCTTGGCCTCTCTGAACACCACTTTTTTGGCCAGGCATTCCTGCACGGCCATGAGCGCCAGGTTCGCTCCGGCAAACACAGCTCCGGTCAGGTTGGCCTTGCCTACGGTGGCCATGTACAGATCCACCCCGGAGAGGTCCGCGCCCTCCATGTCCGACTGCTTGAGGCTGGCCTGGCGCAGATTCGCTCCGGACAGCATGGCCTTCTTGAAGCTGGTTTTCATGAGCATGGCCTGGTCGAAGCGGGCGTTCTTCAGGCTGGCCCCGGAGAAATCCGCGTTCTGGGCCATGGTCTTGGCGAAGATGCAGCCGTCGAGCTTGGCCTTGGAAAAGTTGGCCCTGGTCAGGCGGCATCCCGTGAAGTCGGCTCCGGAAAGGTCGAGGCCCGAGAGGTCCACATCGGCCAATATGGCCTGGGAGAGGGACTTCCCGGCAGCGTGCATCTCGATCACTTCCTCGCGGGTACGCTTGGTCATGGCGTCCAGGTCCATGCCCGCTTCCTTGAACTTGGCCTTCATGTCCTCTGGGATTTCGCCTGGCTTGGCGGCCTTGGCCGCTTCGATCTTCTTGGCCGCTTCTGCAAGCTTTTTCTGTCCTTCCTGCCAGCGGGCCTCGGAGTCCGCCCCGAGCGTTTCCGCCTGCTCGGCGGCCTTGGTCATGTCCGCTTCCTTGTCCAGGGGGAGCAGCCCCTTGGCCTTCAACGCGTCGCGCCTGGAGCGGATCTCGGCGGCCATGTTTTTGCCCATCTGGTCGAAGGGGGTGCGGGGCGCTGTCTTGGCTTCGGCCATGATCTGGTCGTAATCCTTGCCGTGCTTGGCCAGGGCCTCCCGGGCCTGGCCCTCCAGGTCCTTCATGGAGGCCTTGAGTCCGTCGAACTTGGCCGCGTGAAAGGCCTTGACCTCGGAGAGGGTGGCCTGGATGAGCCCGGCTATGTCCGGCATGGCCGGGCGTTTCTTGGCAGGTGCCGGGCCGAAGGGCGGCTCGGGTTCATCCTCGGGCAGGCCTATTGCCGCCGGGGGCAGGGCGTCGAACACCAGTTCGCGAAGGTCTGCGCCCTGTGCCCTGCACTTGAGGCAGTCGGTGCCCTTGGGCAAGGGCAGCCATTGAGCCTTGTCGGAAAGGGGGAGATAGGGAACTGCCTTGGAAAGGCTTTCCTGCGAACCTTCCGGGGTAGTCACCAGCACGGCGGGCGCTGCTTTCAGGCTCTTGGCAGCTTCGGGGGGAGGAACGGCCTTTTCGGAGGCAAGGGCCAGCACATGGCACACATCCCCCACCTCCTGCTCCAGAAGCAGACCCTCCAACTCGCCGGCCGCGATCACCACTGGGGCTGTTTCTCCCGGAGCCGGGAGCCAGAGGGGGGCGGGGTCCGAGCCGGGAACCAGCCAGGAGGAAACCGGTGTTTCGTCGCAGACGGGCCAGTCTTTAAGGATGAGGATTCTGACCAGTTTCTTGCCCTCGAACCTGGGCAGCACCAGCCCCTTGGGCAGAGTGAACTCCCCGGGCGCCAAGCCCCATTCCGGGCCGTTTTGAATCACCGGGGCGGGGTTGAATCCGGCCCAGGACGAGGAAATGGTTCTGCCCGAGAACTTGCAGGATTTGAGCTGAGCCATGAGGGTCGGGTCGTTCTCGAGATTGCGGCGGCAGGCGATCACGAAGGGGAATCCCATGGCGTGCCAGGGCCCGAAGCCGTCGTCCTTTTCGGGCAGCAGGTTGTCCGGGTCTATGCCTGCCTTGGACAGCTGTTCGGGCGTGAGCGAAGCTTTCATCTGTGCGCCCATGTCCTTGGCCATGTCGGCCTTCATGGCAGTGAGACTGGCTTTGGTTTGAGAGGCTTTGGCAGCGGACGTATCGATCTTCTTGGCGGTTTCTTCCAGCCTGGCGCGTTTGGGAGCAAATGACGCCGGGTCCAGGGTGGCGCGCCAGCCGAACTGGTCCTGGAACTTGAGGGCCATGGCCTCCATCTTGTCCAAGGTGGCCATGCCGGTGGCTATCACCTGACGGCCCATGCCGGCCAATTCTTCGGGCTCGCGCGGCATGACGGGAGTCTGCCCCATGGCGCTGGCCTTGGCCTTGGCAATATCCTTGTAGACCCGGTTGAATTTCAAAAGCTCCCGGTTCACCTTCTGGTTTACGTCCGGGATTGCCGGCGCAACCGGCTTCATGGCCGCCACGCGCTTGGTCTGCGCTTCCAGGTAGTATTCAAGACTCTTGGGAGCTTCGCCCATGGCCTCGGTGGCCAGGAATGCGAAGCGCAGGTCGGCCATGTCGTCACGGTCCGTGTTGAAGGCGCCCCGGAAAATCAGCACGCCTCTGGCCGCTTCGGGAAAGAGCCAGAGTGTGTCGCGCCTGAGCGTTACCTCCTCGAACATGTCCTTTTCCGGAGGGGCCTTCGGAGCTTCCTTGCGTGTGAGGAACAAACGCACCGTAAACTGAGGCAAGCGCGACGAAATGACCTGGCGCTTGGGGTGCATGTTCACCATCTCGATGGTCTCGCCGCCCTTGAAATAGTCAGGAAGCCACTGGTCCTGGGTGGAGTTTAAAAAGAATTCGGGGTTCAAGTCGTCCGGGTAGTAGGGCCAGCGTTCGTTCTTCCAGGCATCGTCGTAGGTGCCGGCCATTTTCTGGCGGTCGGGGTGCATGACATCCGTGGGAAGAAAGGACGCCGGGGCGGGCCTGTCCTGCGGGGAGCCGATGAGCTGGGCGTGGTATTCCACGTTGGGCAGGGCGATGGGAGAGCCGGTGGGCTTGTCCGGGGGGAAACCCCTGCCTTTGGGGTTTCTCGGGTCGGGCGCGCCGCCGAAGGCCCGTTCCCACACCAGGGGCATTTCCGTAAAGGGTTCCGGGTCGCTGATGCCGACGGAGCCGCCGCCGGTACTTATCCAATGCCGGTTGCCGAAGACGTCCAAGGTCTTCTTCACCCCGCCCACGGAGATGCTCACCTGGGAGGCCTGCCTGGCCTTGCCGTCCGGTGCGAAACATTTGCCAGCGGCCAGCACCTCGGCCCTGGGTTTGGGCAGGCCCGGGTCCAGCACCGGGGGCTGGGGCAGCAGCTTCATCACCTGGGGCCACATCTCCCGGTCCGGGAGGGGGTTCTCCGGGTCGTCCAGGTCGAAATAGACCATCACGGAGCACACCAGGCGCATCTTCCCGGCCAGGGCCAGGGGAAGAAACATAGGGCTGTGGTGGGAGTCCTTAAGTATCTTCATGCACGTTCCCGTTCGTTGTTTCCAAGATGTTCGCGCCGGTGGTGTCCCGCTCGCCTGTTACACCACGTTCATGTTCGCTATGACCCAATCGACGTCAGTGGCAAGAGCATCCAGCGCCCCATACATCCAGCTCACATTTCCCGCTATATCATCTATATCTCCGATCTGTCTGGAGTGCGTGCCGATGGTCTCGTCATGGGTCGCAATTTGCCGGGTATGGGTCGCGATGGTCGTATCGTGTTCCTCTAAAATTTCCTGACACGCCGTGATGAATCTTTGGTGGCTCTCGATTGTGTCGGTCTGCTCGCCGACGGTTCTGTTGAGAGTGCCGATCTTCTGTTGATGAGAAGCGATGGTCGCTTCGTGTTCTTCCAATACCTCATAACACGCCGTCACGAATCTTTGGTGCTCCGCGATGGACTCGGTGTTGGTCACAATGTCGCGGCGGAGGTTCGCAATGGCATCTTCCCTGTCGGCGGCGGCCTTTTTCATTGCCGGCCAGAGCTCATGTATTTCCGGACCAAACCGTACATGCTTGGTCAAATCGATTTCTTGGAACAGGGCGATAGTGGTGATGAGTCGTTCGCCGATCACGTTGTCGGTGAGCGCTCCAAGGGTGATTTCGTTTTTGTTGCCCAGGATGACTTCAAAACTTTCGCTGGCTTTCACCGTCAGCGGACCGCCGCTGTAGAGTTTGAGGCCATCGGGGTCTTCGGCTTGTTCCCAGTTGCCGCTGTGATCGCCCTTCACGTACCCGTCGTCGGGGTCATTATGGGAGCCGATGCGAACGAAAGACTGTTGGGTGGGGCTCGAGAGAAGGATGCGTTGGCTGCCCTCCTGGTCCTGGATATGGATCTGGTTGCCGCCGGAGGTGGTGATGCAGGCCTGGGTTTGGTTCTGGTCAGTGACCGGGCTTGTGGTCTCCGGGTTGGGTACGGCCGCAGCAATCACCGGTCGGTCCGGGTCGCCGCCCTCGAAGGTTATGAGCACTTCGCAGCCTTTGTGCAGGGGCATGTGCATGCCAAATCCAGCCCCGGCGTAGGGCTGGGCCATGCGCACCCAGGCCGATGCGTGGCCGTCCTTTCTTCCCGAGAGGTCGAACGGCAAGATGACCTTGTAGCGGCCCTGGGAATCAACTTCGGCGTATTGGCCGGAGCTGGCCGCATCCACCTTGGCGTTTAACGTGCCGGAAATCTTGGGTCTCTCTGTGCAGAGTTCCGCCCGGAATTGCACCGAGGCCGGAATGGCGGTGAAGCTGTTGCGGTAGAAGAGGAGGTTGTCGCGTTCCTTGCTGAAGGTGAGGCCCAGGCCGGAAACCAGCCAGGCCTCCTGGGAGCCTTCGTGGCGGCAAGCGATGGTCTGGTAGGATTGGTTGAAGCTGCCGCGGTAGTGGTTGTCTATCTTGAAGGTGTAGCCCGGGCGTACGAAGGGGATGCTGGACACGCCGTTGAAAAGCTTTTCCCGGCACCTGAAGTCCTCGGCGCGGATCTTGGCCAGGGCTTCGCCCTGGGACGTGTTCATAAAGTGCAGCCCGTAGAGGTAGTGGATGCCCTGGCCGCTCTGGCTGACCAGGGTTTCCGCCGAGAGCTCCAGCGAGGGCGTCTGGTAGTTGTAGTCCTTGAGCTGCACCTTCTTGGGGAGCCTGCGCTGGGTGAGGGTGAAATCCGTGAGCACTTCCTCTTCGTGGCCGACCTGCATGCTGGATGGCGGGGAATAACGGAAGGTCTCACCCTGGGGCATGGGACCGTGGGAAGTGAGAGAGTCCGTGATGACCATCTTCTCTCCCGTCGAACCCTGCTGAAAGAAGTAATAGAGGCCGTCGCGCTCCATCCAGCGCGATGCGAAATCGAAGTGGGTCTCGTCGTACTGGCAAATGTATTCCCAGGTTGGGTAGGAGCCCTGGAGGGAAAGCTTGAAGTCCAGGCCCGGGCTTAGTCCGCCGTCCTTTAATACCGCGGTGAGGAAGTGCTCGTTGTTCTGGTTTAAAAAAACCTGGTTATGGGTGGTCTGGGTGAGCCACCAGGCCTTGGGCACAAGCACGGCCCGGTAGAAGGTGTACGGACCGGAATGGCTCAACTGCTCGAAGGTTTTCAGGATTCCATGAAAGGGGATGTCCCCGAGCTTTCGCTTAATGCTGAACGTGGCGGTGTTGGAGAGGGCCTTTTCGAAATCCACGTCCATGTCGCTCGCGAAGAGTTCGATCTCGAAGTGGTAGAGCTGGGAAATGCCTTCCTCTCCGGAAAAGCGCACCACATGGAAGGCGTCCTTGTCGAACCCCTGTATTTCGAAGCTGAATTTGAGTTGGGCATTGGCCATGTACATCGCCCTTATGCTGCTCACACAACATTGAATGTGGCAGCTATGAAGACATTGTCGGTGGTGATGTTATTGACGGTTACACTCAGTATGTTGATGTCCCCGGCGTTTTGCTCCAGCTCTCCAATTGTCTGGGTATGTTCGGCCAGTGTCTGGGTGTGCTCGCCTATGGTCTGGGTGTGGTCGGCCAGTGTCTGGTTCACTTGGGCTGCAAACTGGTCGATCTCTCCAATGGTCTCTTCGATGCTCCCCGCCCATCGGTCGATCTCACCGATATTTTCCGTGTGTTCGGCGATGGTCTCGGTGTGTTCGGCGATGGTCTCGGTGTGTTCACCGATGGTCTGAGTGTGCTCGGCTATGGTTTGGGTATGCTCGCCCAGGGTTTGGGTGTGGTCCATAACCTGTTCCGCCAGAGCGCCGAGAGTTCTGGTCGTTTCCGCTCCTGCTTCTTCCAAGTGGAAGTGGCCTCTGTTGCGCGTAAGGGTGTAATCTTTTTGCGGCCCTACGTGGAAAGTGGCGGCGGGCCCTATGTAAAAGGTGAGCGCACCACCGATGTAGTTGCAGGAATAGAACCCGATGGTGGTCTGGGTGTTGTCCGCCAGGACGATCTGGTTGGCGAACTCGGCCTTGACGTTGAACCACTGCGGCGTAGTGAGGTTGATGCCGTCGGTGGCCATTTCCTTGATGGTGTCCCCCACATCGCCCCAGTCAACGGCCGGGTCGTTGTGTGCGCCGATGCGTATGAAATTTCCTTTGGCGGTGGAGTTGAGCAGGATGCGCTGGCTGCCGTCCTGGTCCTGGATATGGATCTGGTTGCCGCCGGAGGTGGTGATGTTGGACATGGTCTGATTGGCGCTGGTGACCATGGATTGGGTCTCGGGGTTGGGCACGGCCCCGGCGATGACCGGCCGGTCAGGGTCGCCTTCATAGTGGATAACCGCCACTTCAGTCCCCTTGTGCAAGGGGAAATGCATGCCGTGGCCGGAGCCCGCATAGGGTTGTATCATGCGAAGCCAGGTGGAGGCCTGCCCGTCCTTCCGTCCTGAAAGGTCGAACGGCATGATCACCTTGTAGCGGCCCTGGTCGTCCAACTCGGCGTATTGACCCGATTCTTCCGCATCGATGACCGCTGAAAGAGGCCCTTCTATCTTGGGCTTGGGAGTCTTGACCTCCGGCCTGAATTGCACGCTGGCCGGGATGGCCGCGAAGCTGTTGCGGTAAAAGAGCTTGTCTCCCACTCCAGTGGCTTCCAGCCCGGCGGTAAGCCAGCTCTCCTGTGCGCCTTCATGTTTGACTTCGATGAGCAGGTAGGACTGGTTGAAGTCGCTCCGGTAGTGATCTTGCAGGGTGAAAGTGTATCCGGGTTGCAGGAATGGCGCGTTGGACTCGCCGAAAAAAAGCTGCTCGCGGCATTTGAACTCTTCTGTGCGTATCTTGGCCTCGCTCGCGGCTTCAGTTGGAGTAAGCAGGTGGCCACCGTGCATGTACACGGTGCCGGTGCCGCTCTCGCTGACCAGTTCCTTGGCCTGGATGGTCAGGCTGGGGGTCCGGTAGTTGTAGTCCTTGAGCAGCACCTCTTTGGGAAGGCGCCGTTGGTCACAGTAGAAGTTCTTGGCGGCCTGTCCGGTCAGCCCCGCGTCCAACCCCGTGGGCTCGGCGTATTTGAGCGTATCGCCCCCTGGGTTCGGAGTGTGGACGTTCAGGCTGTCGGTTATCACCACCTTTTCCTGGCTGCCGGACTGGTCGAAGAAGAAGTAGAAGCCGTTTCTTTCCATCCAACGCGAGGCGAAGTTGAAGTGTGTCTCGTTGTATTGGCACACATACTCGCGTTTGGGATAGCTGCCCGTGGTATTCACCTGGAAATCGAGACCTTGGGAAAGGCCTGCGTCCGTCAGGCATTGCTGCAGGAACTCGGGCATATCCATGTTCAGAAATATCTGGTTGTGCATGGTCTGGGTGAGCTCCCAGGCCTTGGGCACCAGCAGGGCACGATAGAAGACGTGTTTGTCCGAACGCTGCAGCTGCTGGAAATCCCTCAAAATGCCGTGCCAGGTAAGATCGCCGCCCTCCTGGCGTTTGATGGTGAAGGTGGCGGTTCCGGACAGAGCTTTTTTAAAATCAATGGACGTCTTTTCGGAGAGAAGCGTCAGGTCGAACTGGTAGAGTTTGGAAAGACCTTCGGTCCCCGTGAAGCGCACCACATGGAATGTGTCCTTATCGAAACCTTGAATTTGGAAAGCAAATTTTTGGGATACATCGGTTGGCATAGAGCCTCTCGTGTTTCAGTGCGTATCGAAGCCAGCCCCTGGTTCAAACGAAGCCGACTTCCCCAGCCACTACGTTGACCACCCCCCACAGGTTGGAGACATCTCCCGCCATGGAGGTTATCTGGCCGGATTGGGTGGTCAGTTCACCTCGCACCTGGTTAACTTCCCCTGATACCTCACTCTTTGTGGCAGTGAGCTCTTCCTTGGTGGCAAAGGTATGCTCGGCTACCAAGCAAATGAACTCAAGATCACTGGTAAGTGCGCTCTTTGTGGCAGTGAGTTCTTCCTTGGTCGCGTAGTTCGCGTCCATGGTTGCGCCGATCTGGGTTTTGGCCGTGGTCAGTTCCTGCTTGGTGGCGCAAAGGGCAATTTTGTTGTTCTGTATATCCGTCCGTTCGTCCACGAGTTCGAGAATTTCGTCGACGATGGTGTTCTGACTTGCGGCAACCTCGGTCTGGGTGGCGTATATTTTCGAGAGTTCTCCTTTTAAATGAGTCTCCGCGCTGGAGTAGGAAAGCTTGCTGGGAAATTGGTATTCCACCAACCCGCCCAGGACGAAAGTGATCTCGGCGCCAATCGTTGATGACGTACTTACTCCGAACACGATTACGTTCTCGTTGCCCAAGATGGTTTCAAAGCTTTCCTGGGCTTTGATGGTGATCGGCCCGACGCTGCAGAGCTTGAGGCCGTCCGGACTTTCGGCCCATTCCCAGTTCTCGAGAGAACTCCCGAGATTGCCCTTGGTTGGTTTGTAAGAAGGCGGTTTCTCTTCAGCGGGCGGTTTCGGGTCGTCGGGGTCGTTGTGGGAGCCGATGCGCACGAAGCTCTGCTGGGTGGGGCTTGAAAGCAGGATGCGCTGGCTGCCCTCCTGGTCCTCGATGTGGATGAGGTTGCCGCCGGAGGTGGTGATGCGGGACTGGGTCTGGTTATTGCTGGTGACCATGGACTGGGTCAAGGGATTGGGTACTGCACCGGCGATGATGGGTCTGTCCGGGTCGCCCTCGTGGTGGATGACCGCCACCTCCGTACCCTTGTGCAGGGGAAAGTGCATGCCGTGGCCGGAGCCGGCATATGGCTGGATCATGCGCAGCCAGGCGGAAGCGTGCCCTTCCTTTCTGCCCGAGAGGTCAAACGGCATGATGACCTTGTAGCGGCCCTGGTCGTCCAATTCGGCGTACTGGCCCGAACCCTCGGCGTCGATGACCGCTGAGAGGGTTCCTTCAATCCTGGGTGCGGGGGTCTTTTGCTCGGACCTAAACTGCACGTTGGCCGGGATGGCCACAAAACCGTTGCGGTAGAAAAGTTTGTCGCCAAGTCCTGTGGTCCCCAGGCCCGCTGTGAGCCAGCTTTCCTGGGCTCCTTCGTGCTTGACCTCAATGAGCAGGTAAGACTGGTTGAAGTCGTTGCGGTAGTGGTTCTGCAGGGTGAAGGTGTATCCGGGCTGAAGGAACGGGGCGTTGGACTCGCCAAAGAAGAGCTTTTCGCGGCACTTGAGTTCCTGAGCCCGGACCTTGGCCTGATTTGCCGCTTCCGTCGGGGAACGCAAATGTCCGCCGTGCATGTACACGGTGCCGGAGCCCTTCTCGCTGACCTGTTCCTTGACCTGTATGTCCAGCTCGGGAGTCCGGTAGTTGTAGTCCTTGAGCAATACCTCTTTTGGCAGGCGGCGCTGCTCGCAGTAGAAGTTCTTGGCGGCCTGGCCTGTAAGGCTTGAATCCAGGCCCGTGGGCTCGGCATACTTGAGTATTCCCCCGCCAGGGTGGGGAGTGTGGACGTTCAAGCTGTCTGCGACCATCATCTTTTCCTGGCTGCCGGACTGATCGAAGAAGAAGTAGAAGCCGTTTCTCTCCATCCAGCGCGAGGCGAAGTTGAAGTGGGTCTCGTTGTATTGGCACACGTATTCGCGCTTGGGATAATTGCCGGTCGCGTTTACCTCGAAATCAAGGCCCGGGGAAAGGCCGCCGTCGGTCAGGCACTGCTGCAGGAACTGGGGCATGTCCATGTTCAAGAAAATCTGGTTGTGCTGGGTCTGGGTGAGCTCCCAGGCCTTGGGCACCAGCAGGGCGCGGTAGAAGACGTGCTTGTCGGCTCGCTGGAGTTGCTGGAAGTCCCGCAGAATGCCGTGCCAGGTGAGGTCGGTGATGCCCTGGCGCTTGATGGTGAAGGTGGCGGTCCCTGAAAGAGCCTGCTCGAAATCGATGGACGTCTTTTCGGACAGGACCGTCAGTTCGAACTGGTAGAGCTTGGAGAGACCTTCGGTGCCCGTGAAACGAACCACATGAAAGGTGTCCTTGTCGAACCCCTGGATCTTGAAGGTGAAGTGGGGCTGTTGATCAGGCATTACCTTCTCCCTTCTCGTTAGCCCATGTGTATCTGTTCGGCGTTTATCACCACCTGTTCCTCGGCCATCACGGAGTGGTTCTTGGCGTGCAGGGCGCAGAGGTCCTCCACCAGGACGCGCTGGGATCCCGCCTGCACCTCGTCGTGTTCCTTGACGTACCGGCTGGACTCCTGAGCGCGCATGGTGAAGCGCCTGAACACCTGGTCCATGCTCTGGGCCACGCTGCGCACGCGTTTGAACTGGGTTTTCAGCGCTTGGCCCATGAAGCTCATGCGCTCGATGACCGCGTTGCCAGTGGATGCGTGCACGGATATCCCGCCGGACGCGGCCGTGAGCTCGCCAGGACAGGAGAGGGTGAGGTCCTTGTCCGCAACTACCGTGAAACTACCGCTTCGAACCGCCAGCCGTACGTCGCCGTCAATGGCCAGAGCCACTGGTGACGCGCTCGCGAGAACGGAGAGAACGTAGGCCTCCCCGGCCATGTCCACGCTTAAGAGCACCTTGTCGCCTGCAGCGGGTTCCACCAGGCAGCTGACGGCCCTGGCGGCCGAAACCGTGCCGAAGGAAGTCTCCACCTCGATGCGGCCGGGGGTTGCCGCTTTCACACGTCCGTACTCCAACGAGGGGGCTGGTGCGGCTATGTGTTTGGGCTTTTGCATGCGGGTACTCCTGGAGGAAGGCTTGGAGGCTGGTTGGAATGGCTGCGCGGCATTACGTTCAACCCGCCAAGATGGTGTGGTGTGTATACGATACAGGAACTGTTCTGGACAAGGGCGAAACCTCAAATTCCATCGCAGGGTTTCGTGATGGGTCATGTCCGTTCCCCAACAGCAAAACGGATTAATCCAACTCTATCTGATTTTCCGAAGCGTTGCCAGGGGAAAAGGAGACGAATGGCGAAGGTCTCGCCGTGAGAGGAGCGGAGGAAACGGGATGCTATTTCGTGGTCAAGCTTACACCAAGTCCGTCTTTCAACTTGGTGATGGCCGGGTCAGCGGGCTTTGGGGCTTTGGGGTCCCGGAAATGGAGCGTCACGCGCACGTAGTCGGGATGCTCACCAACCGCTGCCTTGGAGATCGGGCCTGTGGCGAAATCGGTGCTCCTGGGGGCCATGTTGCGCCAGGCGCCCTGAAGATTGACCGCCAGACGCCGGGGGTTGTCCAGGTAAAAGAAGCTTACTTTTTCGGGCATGGCGCTGGTCTGCAGGGTCATCATGAAACGGCCGTCACCGGGTTCGTACTTCACGGTCTTGACCACCCCCAGCTCGCCCTGCATGAGAGGAGGGCCGGAATGTTGGCGCGCGGGTTCCGGTTTTTTGATCTCCTGACGCACCTCGCCGACAGCAATGTTGGAAAGTGGCGGGGGAGCCGGTTTGTCCAAGCTGAAATCGTTCTGGATCAGTTTTTCGAGTCGTAGCTCAAGGTGTTGCAGCCCTTTTTCGGTTTCCGAAACAGCCCATCCGGTCGGTGACAGATGAGCCGCAGGCTGTTCGAAGGGGTTCGGGGCCACGGGCGTGGTTGCAGTCTGCCCTTGATGTGATGCCCCAGGGAGGCTTTGCTCCAGATGTTTGGCCTCCCGGGCGCTCATCATGGCGTCCATCATGCCGTAAAAACCACCCCAGACGGCAGTGATGAACAGAAGAGCGACACCCGCCGTCCACGTCAGTACGGCGGCGAGATAAAAGCTTCGGGAGTATCCTGCGGCCTTGGTCTCGAACATGTGCGAATTCCTTGGCGCCGCGCCCCAGTCCAAACCGGGGCCATACACATGCGCAACAGTCCTCTAGCCTGAGAGAGGAAAAGCTTCAAGCGGGTATTGAAGGAATTTGCATCATGAAGTACAGCTTACAGCGTTTGAACACCACAATGCATCAGGTGGCGGCAATGCCCTGCTTACAACCGGCACATTGGCTTCTGCTTTTGACCTGCCTTTTGGCCCCGGCCGGTACGGTCCACGCCGAAAGCGCGGAGGCCATTTACAACCGCGGGGATCACGCCAATGCCCTGAAAGAACTGAAGCCCCTGGCCGAGGCCGGGGACTCCTCAGCTCAGTACCATTTGGGGCTTCTCTACGAATTCGGGATGAGCGTTCCCAAGAATCCGGCCGAGGCGGCCAAATGGTACCGGCTGGCTGGCCGCCAGGACAACCCCAGGGCCCTCTATCATCTGGCGGTGCTTCTCAACCAGAATTCAAAGATCGCCGGCACACCTGGCGAGGCTGACGCGGCCTTCAAGCGTTCGGCGGAACTCGGGGAGATGCCGGCCCAGTTCGCACTGGCCGAACTCATCGCCAAGGGCAAGGTGTCCGGCGGCACCCTGGCCCAGGCCGAGCATTGGTACCGCAAGGCTGCCGAACAGGGCGACTTCAAATCGCAATACCAGCTTGGGTTAATGCTTCTCACTGGAAGAGGGGTTCCGGCCAATGTGCAGGAGGCCTCCAAGTGGTTGCAGATGGCGGCCAATGCCGGTTTCGCTCCGGCCCAGTTCCAGATGGGCGTGCTTTTCGACAAAGGCCAAGGCGTGCACGCCAACCCCCAGGAGGCGGCCCGCTGGTACCAGAAGGCCGCGGAACAGGGCGACCCGGACGCCCAGTTCAATCTGGCCGTGAAGTACGACAAGGGGCATGGCGTCCATCACGATCCGGCCCAGGCGGCCAACTGGCTTGAGAAGGCGGCCAGCCAGGGAGATGTGCAGGCCCAGCTCACTCTGGGGCTGTGGTATGAAAAAGGTCACGGCGTGGCTCAAAGCCCTGCGCAGGCCCTGCGCTGGTATTCCCAGGCCGCCCAGAAGGGCAGTGCCGAGGGCCAGTACACCTTGGGCGTTCTGTACGCCAAGGGCCAGGGCGTGAAGCAGAATCAGGCCGAGGCGGCCAAATGGCTTTTGAAGGCTGCCGATCAGGGCGACGCGGACGCCCAGAACGACCTGGGGGTCCGGTATTTCGACGGGCTGGGAGTGAAGAAAAACCCGGTGGCTGGGTACATGTGGCTGACGCTGGCAGCCTGGCAGGGCAACGCCGGGGCTAAGCGCAATCTGGAATTCGCGGCCGGGAAACTGACAGACAAGCAGAAGGCCCAGGCCGAGAAGATGGCCAAGGGCTGGAGCGTGAAAAGATAGGAGGGCGGCTGCCAACGCTCCTTGACATTTTGGCCCCGGCCGAACATTGCTTCAGCTAACATGGAGGATTCGATGCGGAAGGTGTTGTTACTGGCGGCGCTGGTGGCGTTCGCGGCGTCGGGTTGCGGAGGCGGAAAGACCGCTCCGCCGTCTCAGTACACCAATCCATCCTACAGCCCCCAGACCATGAACTGGGCTTTCGCGCCCAAGGCTCTGGAACTGACCTTCATCTCAGACCCCTTCCTCAACGAGTACGAGGGCGCGGCCCATACCCTTGTTGTCTGCGTCTATCAGCTTCAGGCACCCACGGCCTTCCAGCAGCTGGCCGCCACCGCTCCAGGCATCTCCAAACTCCTTGAATGTGCGAATTTCGACGCCAGCGTGGTCAGTTCGCAGCGCGTGATCGTGCAGCCCGGCCGCAACGAAGCGATCACAGTGGATCGCAACGAGAAGGCCAAGTTCGTGGCTATCGCCTGCGGTTACTACGACCTGAACCTTGGGTCTGCCACCCGTGTTTATGAAATTCCGGTCAGCTCCAGCACTTCGGGCTCGCTTTGGTGGAAGGAAACCACCTATGAGCCGGGCAAGCTTTCCAAGAAGATACTGCTCGGCAAAACCGGCATACAGACCATGGGGGACGGCTCGTGAGCGCGCAATCGCCGCTTTACTGGCATCAGGGCCTTTTTCTTACGCCCCAGCATTTTCAACTGGTGGACTGGCACCAGCACTACAAATTCACCACGCAGAACAAGTACTCCCTGCGCTATTTCCGGGGAATCGGAGCACTGGAACTGCGCGAAGACGCCCTGGCGGCCAAGAAGATCGAGGTCACTCGCCTGGAGGCCATGTTCACCGAGGGCGCGTGCGTCAGCTACCCCGGCAACGCGGTGGTGGGCACCCGTTCCTTGGACGAAGCGGCCCTGGAATCGGACAAGCCGGTCACCGTGTATCTGGGCATAAAGAAGGTGAACCTGCAAGGCGGCAACGTGACCGTGATGCCGGAACTGGCGGTCACGGGCCAGCCTTCCACCACATTCATCACCAAGGCCGACGCGGATTCCCTGCCCGATCTGCACGGCAATGGGCCGCCGGCCCAGGTGAAGACCATGCAGTTCGCCGTTGCCGTGTATTTCGAGCATGAGCTGCCCGTTCTGGGTGATTACCTGCTCATCCCGGTTGCCCGCGTGGTACGCGAGGCGGAGAAAATCCGCTTCGACGAGGAGTTCATCCCCCCTTGCCTGACCATAGGCTCGAGCCCCGCCCTCGAAAAGCTGGTCAAAGACGTCTCCGACCTGGTGGCATCCCGCGCCCGCGCGCTGGAGGACTACAAGATGCGCGGGGAGCTTACTTCCAAGGAATTCGACCCGGGGTACATGGTCTTTCTGATGGCCCTGATGACGCTCAACCGCTACGCACCGCTTTTCTTGCACCAGGTTGAAACATTGGCCGTCCACCCCTGGGACGTCTACGGAACCTACCGGCAGTTTTTGGGCGAGCTCTCCACCTTTGCGGATGATTTCGGGGCCACCGGCGAGCGCTTCGACGGCGAAAAGCTCGTTCCCAGCTACAACCACGATGATTTGACAGCCTGCTTCACGGCTGCCCGCAAGCTTATCGAACGGATGATCGAGGGGATCGGCACGTCAATCGAACTCCTGGCCGTGTTCCAGAAGAAGGACAGTTATTACGTGGCCGAGATTCCAGAGCGCGTGCTCACGCCCACCAACCGCTTCTGGCTCATTATTCGCACCGACCAGACCCCCGAGTCCGTGCCCCAGACAGTCCTGGCCACGGTGAAGCTCTGCGCCTCGCCGCTCATGGCCACGCTCTTGGTCAAGGCCGTGCCCGGCGTGCCGCTCACCTATTCCAAGAATCCCCCGGCCGGACTCCCCAAACGCTCCGGCACCCATTACTTCCTGTTGGACACCACCAACCCGCTCTGGCTCGATGTGGTCCGCAACAAGTCTCTGTCGATGTTCTGGGACAGCCCGCCGGAGGACTTGAGCGCCCACTTGGCCGTGCTGAGGGGCAAATAGGTGCGATTGGCGGATTGCTTCACGCCCGCCCTCACCTTCGTCCTGGACGTGGTGCGCAAACCGCAGTCCTTTCCCGAATACGAAGCGGCCCGGGCCAAGGTGGAGGAACTTCTGAATTCGTCCGGGCGTATGGCCAAGACCCTGGGCGTGGCCGCGTCCGAGTTCCAGGACGCCCGCTTCGCCGTGTGCGCCTGGATGGACGAGATGATCCTCGGGTCGCAGTGGGGCGGAAAAAGCCTGTGGCTGCATCAGCCCTTGCAGCGCACCGTGTACAGCACGGTCAACGCTGGCGATGAGTATTTCGACCGCCTTGAGGCCCTGCTGGCCAGGATGGACAAGGATTTCAACTTCTCGGTTCCGGGGGAGAAGGCCACGGTGGAGGAGCTTTCCTTCGGGGACGAGGATGTGCGGGAGGAAGGAAGCTGCCCCCTTCCCAAAACCCAGGCCCCGTTCGCGCCTCCTCCTTCAGAAGACGGAGTTGGTATCGGGTTGAAGGGCGTGCTCGAGGTCTTTGGGCTCACCCTGATGCTCGGCTTTACCGGAAAGTATTTTCACCCCGATGACCAGGCGGTTCTTAAGTCCCTTCGCCAGAAAGTGGTGGCCGCGGCTCTTGGAAACGTGGCCAAGTACGGGCGCGATCCGGCGGCCAGGCTCTTTCCCGGGCTTTATGGCCAGGACGGATCCGACACCCGGGGTCGGCGCAGATTCTGGCGCGGCATGGACTGGGTGGACATGGTGGTCGTGGGCCTGCCCGTCCTTGCGGTGGCGGTGCTCTTTTTCGCATACAGCTTCCTTCTGTCTGGAGCCTTGCGCGGCTTCATGGGCGGTCCGTAAAGCACCATGAAGAACATCCTCGTCATCGTTCTCAAGATCTTTTTGTGGCTTCTTCTGTTCGCGGCCATCGGCGTTGGCGCCTGGTACCTGGCTCAGTGGCGGGGCTGGCCCACCTGGGCTGCCGCGGCCATCGGCCTGGGTGTGGCCGGGCTCATTATCGGCACGATATTTTTCAAACGCTGGTGGTTCAGGCGCAGGGAACGCCAATTCGTTAAGAAAGTGGTGGAGGAGGACACGGCCTCCATCTCTGCCAGCCAGGGCGAGCAGTCGCGGCGTCTGCGCGACGTGGAGGACCGCTTCGCCAAGGCAGTCGAAATACTTCGCGGTTCGCAGCTCCGACAGTACGGCGACCCGGTCTACGTGAAGCCCTGGTACATGGTCATGGGCGAAACAGGCTCGGGCAAGTCCCTGGCGTTGCGCCGGGCCAAGCTGGCTTCGATCCTCACAGACGTCGGCCAGGACCGCCAGCCGACTCCCACCAGAAACGTGGATTTCTGGTTCGCGGACGAGGCGGTCATCATCGATACCGCGGGCCGTTACGCCATCCCCCAGGACGAAGCCCGGGACCGCGAAGAGTGGGAGCGCTTCCTGGCTCTTTTGGTCAAGCACCGGCGCAAGGAGCCTCTCAATGGCCTGATGCTGACCATCTCCGCGGACAAGGCCGTTGACGCCTCGGATGAGGTGCTCGTCGAGTACGCCAAGGGCATGCGCCGCAGAGTGAACGAGTTGATGCGGGTGATCGGCGCAAAGTTCCCGGTGTATCTCATGGTCACCAAGATGGACCAGATCCTTGGCATGAACGGCCTGATCGACCAGCTGCCCGACGACGAACTGCTTCAGGCCATGGGCGCGGTCAACAACAACACCCTGCGCCCTGCGGCCAACGCACTGGAGGAAGGCCTGGCTCTGGTCACCTCCAGGCTCAAGGACTTGAGGCTCATTCTCCCCTGCGACCCGGCTTCCATGGATCCGGCCTACCTCATGCTGCCCGACGAACTCACGCTGCTTGGGGAAAAACTCAAGGTGTTCGTGGGGTCCCTGTTCGCGGAGAACCCCTACCTGGAAACTCCTCTTTTCAGGGGCGTCTTTTTCGCAAGCGCCCGCCAGGAAGGCCCGGCACATGTCATGGACGAGGACCTGACAGACGTGGCGGCCCAGCTCTCGGAGCGGGCGGCCACGGAGCGCGGGGCCTTTCTCCACGACGTCTTCTCCCGGTTTTTGCCCGCGGACCGCAACCTCTTCGCGCCCATGCTGGAATTCTTGCGCTGGCGCTCCAAGACCCGTTTCGCCGGAGTGATGGCCTGGCTCTTCATCATGTTCTGCGTGTCCGGGCTTTTCACCCTTTCGTATACCCACAACGAACGGGCCCTGCGGGTCATCTCCGCGGAGTTTCCGACCCTGCCGGTCCTAAGCGGCGGCATGGACCAGAAGCTTCTCTCCATCGACCAGTTCCGCCGCCAGATCATCCACATGGAAACCGTGAATCAGGACTGGCTCCTGCCTCGCATGGGCCTTACCCAGAGCCTGACCGGGGAAGAGCGGGTGAAGCTCGGCTTCGCCAAACTCTTCAAGGAGCAGATTCTCACCCCCCTGGACACGTCCATGCGCGCCTCCGTGGATTCGCTGGACAACCGGGCATCGGAAACGGCCATCGGTCTCTACATCGGCCACATGGTCTGGCGTATAGAGCTTCTGAAGGCCAAGCAGCGCGGGGCATCGCTTGCGGAGATGCGCAAGATCCCCGCTTATCCCGACGCTGTGCTGGCCCAGGTGGATCCCAAACTGGTGCCCGAGCTGGCCCCGTTTTTTAACGACTGCTATCTGGACTACCTTTATTGGGAGCCGTGGAACGAATCCATGGCCCAGCACCTGGCCGACTTCAAGCTGCGCCTCACCAGACTCGCCTCCCTGAAGGACGGCCAGATGCAGTGGCTGGTGGACTGGGCCAACACCAGGCCATACCTGCACCCCGTCACCTTGAACGACTTCTGGGGCGGGGCTGGTCAGGTTTCCGGGCAGGACGCCTTCGTGGCTGCCGGGTTCACGGCCGAAGGCAAGAAGGCCATCGACTCCTTCATCAAGGAATTCGACCAGGCCGTGGACAACCCCAAGGCCTTCCAGAACAAGATCGACGCTTTCTGGAACTGGTACGCCAACCAGTACTTCCTCACCTGGAGCCATTTCGCTCAGGGCTTCCACACGGGCTACGGCTTCCTCCTGGACGACATGGACAAGCGCAAGATGGCCGCGCGCATGCCCACCTTCGCCAGCCCTTATTTCGCAATGCTTGAGAGCATGGCCAAGAACCTCGACGCTGTAAAAAAGATCGGACCAGTTCCGGCCTGGGCCACAGAGGTCTTCCGGTTCCACATCGTGATGGAGCAGGCCAGGGCCCAGAGTAAGAACGAGCCCCTTCTGGAAAAAAGCAAGGAAAAGGCCGAAGTGGCCGTACAGCGCATAGTGGGTGACGTGGACCCCAGGGAAGCCAAGCAGTTCGAGAACCTCCTGGCTGCAACGGGAAAATTCCAGGAATACCAGAAGGCGCTCACGGACATGATCCCTTCAGTGGCCAGCCCAGAAACGGCCTTCCAGTTCGTGGGGGCGTCCATGGGCCAATCCGGAGAGAGCGCACAGCCGGCTGCTGGCGCTCCGGTGGCCAGGGCCTCGTCGCAGACGGCTGAAACGGCTCTCATGGGCATGAACGCCCTTATCGGGGTTGGGTCGTCGGCTGATGTGTTCAGCCAGGTGGTCAGCGGGCCGCTGGCCTTCTTCGTGCTCTACTCGACGGAACTGGCCTCCTGCGAGTTGCAGAGGCTTTGGGACAGCCGGGTCCTGGCAGAGGCACAAGGGTTGCCGCAGAACAAGTACCGGGCCGGACTCTTTGACAAGAAGGACGGACTGGTCTGGAAGTTCGTGAACGGGCCTGCCCGGCCGTTTGTGACCAAGGAAATCCGGGGGTGGACAGCAAAATCCTGGATGAACGTGGCCTTCCCCATACATCGCAATTTCCTTACCTTCCTTGACGAGGGCGGACAGGAAACCCAGGAAGCCCTGCCCGAGTATGACGTGATAGTGAAAACCGTGCCCACCACGGTGAATCCCGAGGCGCGCCAGAAGCCCTATCTGACCACGCTGACCTTGAATTGCGGCAATCAGCAGCAGACGCTCAACAACTACAACTTCTTGGACAGCGCCCAGTTCAAGTGGAAGACCGACGGCTGCGGAGACACCACGGTCACAGTCACCTTCAACGACATGCAGGTGGCCAAGACCTACCCTGGCCCCAACGGCTTCGCCCTGTTCCTGAAAGATTTCCGCAACGGCGGCTCCAAGACCTATACCCCGGACGACTTCCCGGGGCAGAGGGACATGCTGGGTTCCATGGGGGTCAAACGGATACAGGTGAACTGGGTGTTCGAGGGCAACCAGCCGGTCATACGGCTCTTGTCGGTTACGCCCACCGCCCTGCCGCAGTCCATCTGTGAGTGTTTGAGATAGCCCTGGCGATGATCAGTCCACCAGAATCACGGACATTGCCTTGAAGTAGCACCAGACCTTGTCCCCTTTTGCAAGGGCGAGCTTCTTGGCGCTGGACTGGGTTATCACCGAAACCGCTGACGAACTATCGGCCAGGGTCATGTCCACCTCGCAGACCACCCCGTCGCATAGAACCTGGCTCACTTCGGCGCGGTAGCAGTTGCTGGCCGATGCAGCGGGGGCGTCTTCCCCGGTATCCACCAGCACGAACGGGGCTTTCACCAGGGCGGTCACCTGCCCGCCCTCGGTTATTCCCATCTTCTTCAAGCTTCTTTCAGTGATGAGCGCCGTGACCGTGAGCCCGCCTCCGGTGGTCACGTCCACCTCGGCCAGGAGGCCGTTCTCGGCGATGTGCGTCACCTTGCCGATGAAGAGATTGCGGGCGCTGGTCTTCATGATGAGTTCCCGTTGAATATGGTAGTTGAGGATGCGCTGCTCGTCGGCCGGGCTGAAGTTCAGATACCCGGCCGTAAGATCGGCGGAGCTGTGCCCCAGGAGCCGCTGGAGAACCACCAGCGGAACGCCCTCTCGCAAGAGCTCCACCGCCCGGGTGTGCCGAAGCGTTCTCGGGTTGGCCAAATCCGGGGGAAGTCCGGCATCCCTGGCGCGCTCCTGGAATTTGCGCCGAACGTAGCCCTGGTCCAGCTTGAAGAGCTCTCTGGCGACGGATCGGCTGTCCTGGGCTGAAATGCACGCGTGCAGCTCGGCCGCAACTTCCGGGGGCAGGAGGACCTCTCTGCCTTCTCCCTCGCCCCCTCCCTTGAACGTGACCACGCCCTCGGGCAGGCGGATATCCTGGGCTCCGTCCAGGGTGAGCACCTCTCCCAGCCTGGCGCCGGTGAACCGAAGCATGAGGTAGACGAACCACATACGCTGCCTGGCAAGTCTGTTCGCTGGCCGGGCGGCCGTCAGCCAGTTGCGGAACGCCTCGGTCAGGCTGACCAATTGGGTGTCGCTTAAGTGCTTAACACCTTCGGCGGTTACGAAGAGTTTAGCCGGGCAGGGCTTTGCCTCGCCGGCCAACTCCAGGGCGCGATTCGCCAGGAAGGCAAGTTGGCTGCGGTCGAGCTTTGCCAAAAGCCCTTCGATTTCGGTTGGCAGGGTGTTCATGCTGTGAAGGTGGCGACTCTAACGATTTTGTATTGCTGTCACTTGTTTTGTATTTCCCGTGATCATTATTTGTAGTTTTAAGATAGTTTTTTTCATGTCATGTGGCAATACATTGTAGGGATGGTGCATGGACAAAATTGTACTGGGTGGTTCAGTTTTGTAGCCCGCATATTCATGTTCTGTTTGAGGAACACAGGTGTGGCGGTTCTTTTCATGTTGGCAGAGTGTTTGCTTAATGGCTTCATACTAGGCCCTGCAAACAAGGTTCAACAATGAAGGCGATCGGTTTCAAACACACCACGCCGAGAGTGAAGGACAACGGTTTCAGCGAACCAGGCCCGGCTGCGCCGCACACACGGATCGGCAAAAGTCTGGTTCACAGCGTTACTGCCGGTTTCAGCGGCAGGGGAGCGAGCTGAGGTGGCCGTCTTCGTTCTGATCCACGGGGCGTTCACCGGCGGATGGATTTGGGGCCGTACAGCCAAGGCCTTGCGCGCGCTGGGGCATGACGTGCATCGGCCAACCCTTACGGGATGCGGAGAGCGCGCGCACCTTCTACGTCCGGAGATCGTCCTGGCCATGCATGTGGAGGACGTGGCCCAGATGCTCTTTCACGAGGATTTGGATCAGGCGATACTTGTGGGCCATGGCTATGGGGGAATGATCGCCTCGGCAGTGGCCCACAGGCACGGCGGAAAGGTTGCCGGAGTGGTGCACCTTGACGGAGTGGTCCCTGAGCGAGGGGCGACTTTTCTTGAGGCATCCGGCAAGGGAGGCGGCAGGTTGAGCGCGCGGCAGAACGGCTCGGAGTGGCTCGTTGCTCCGCCTCCTGTGGAGACCTTTGGAGTGAGATGCCGGGAGATGGCGCGCTGGTTATCGGTTCGGCTTCAGCCGTTCCCTCGCCAATGCCTCGGCACCCCTTACCCTTATGGAACAAGAGACAGGGAAAAACCGTGCATCTATCTGCGCACCACTGTCCTGGATGATCCGGCAGTCGGGGCTCAGGCAGCCAGAGCGGCGCTTACGGGCATGAGGGTGTTGGAACTGGCCACAGGGCCATTGCCAATGGTTACCAATCCCGGTCGTTTGGCCAAAACGTTGGATTCGATTGTCCGGCACATGGGGAATGGTAATCCCGTCAGAAAAAACGGCCAGGAGCCGGCGTGGCAAACCCGGAACCATTGAAGAAGTCAATCGATGAATTCCAGGAGTTGTATATGAAGAAATTTTTCGTGCTGCCCATGCTCTTGTTCACGATGGTGTTGGGTTCGTCCGCTGAAATTTGGGCTCAATCGGTGACCGTGTCCGGAGCCGCGAGCCTGACAGCCGCCTTTACCGGGATCAAACAGGCCTTCGAAAAGGCCAACCCGGGGTTCACGGTGCACACCAACTTTGCGGCCTCCGGGGCGCTTTTGGCCCAGATAGAGGCGGGAGCTCCTGTGGACGTGTTCGCTTCCGCTGACCAGGAGACCATGGACCGCGCCCAAGCAAAGGATTTGATCGTGAAGGAATCCCGGAAGGATTTCGTGGCCAACTCCCTGGTGCTGGCCAGGCCCAAGACTGGCGGGGGCAAGGTGACCTCCCTGCAGGATTTGAGCAAGCCGGAGGTGGCGCGCATCGGCATGGGACAGCCGGAGACCGTGCCGGTCGGGCGCTACACCCGCGAAGCGCTCATGGCAGCTGGATTGTGGGACTCCCTGCAGCAAAAACTTATTTTCGGAAACAACGTGAAACAGGTGTTGGATTATCTTACCCGGGCCGAGGTGGACGCGGGCTTCGTGTTCGCAACGGACGCCATGATAGCCAAAGACTCTGTTGAGATGGTGGCGGCAATACCCACCAAATCTCCGGTACTGTATCCCCTGGCCATTGTTCAGACCTCGAAAGACAAGCAGGCTGCTGAAGCCTTTGTTCAGTTCGTGTTGAGTTCAGAAGGGCAGGCCATATTGGCCAAATACGGATTCCAAAAGCCTTAGGTGTTGTTGCCTGCGGCGTATTCGGGTTAGATGGAGGGCGGGGGCCGCGAGTCATCACGGACCTCGCCCGCTTAACACCAACCGAGATGCGCCATGGACATACAAGACGTTGGCAAAACCCCCATTTCCGCCGCTCAGCCGGCCGGAATCGATCCCTCCTATGAACCGGAGTTCGAACAGCTTCAGGCCGAGATAGACAAGCTTTCCATGCCCTCGGCGAACAAGCAGGGTATCGACTGGGAAAATGTTCTCAAACTCTCGGAGACCATCCTCACCACCAAAGGCAAGCACCTGCCCACAGCCGCGTACATGGCCGTGGCGCTTCTGAAGAAAAACGCCATCCCAGGTCTGGCGGACGGAGTGAACCTGCTGGCGGACGTGACCACCACCTACTGGGATACCCTTTTTCCCCCCAAGAACCGCATGCGTGGCCGGGCCAACGCCATAGGTTGGTTCAGAGACCAGGTGCAGGCCTTTGTGGATGCCTTCACCACGGATTCCACCTTTCCTCAGGACGTGGTGCAACGGCTGGTCTCGGGGTTCGATACCCTGGACAAGTTCGTGGCCGAGAACGTACCGGACGGCCCGGGGCTCCGCGATCTGCTGGAATTCGCCAAGCGCCTTCCCGTGGAGACTCCCAAGGAGGAGGCGCCGCCAGCACCCGAAACCGGAAACGACGTCCAACAAACAGCGCAGCCTGTCGCCCAGGCTCAACCGCGCCCGGCCAGCTCCGCTCCTTCACAGCCAGCCAGACCTGCGGATCCGGCCGCCAGCCTGGAGGCCTGCCTTGGCCAGATGGTTTCCACCGCGGCAGTTCTATTGGAAGCCGATGCCAGCGATCCCAGGGCCTATGTGCTGAACCGTCTCGGGGCATGGATCAAGGTGGACGGGCTCCCTCCCGCGGACAAGGGCCAGACCATGATCCCGGCGCCCGACGAGAGCATCAAATCCTCCATCGCCCAGTTGGTCTCAGGCAGGCAGTACGAGGAAGCCGCGCGCCGGGCAGAATCGCAGGTGCCGGTGTATCTCTTCTGGCTGGACCTTTCCCGCCTGTCCGCCCAGGCCCTGGATTCACTTGGCGCCAAAGGGGCCCCGGCCCTGGATTCGCTCAAGGCCCAGACCGCGCTCTACGTCGCGCGGCTCAAGGGCATCGAAGCCATGAGCTTCTCGGACGGGACGCCCTTTGCCGACGCCGAAACAAGAACCTGGCTCAAGTCCATCGCTCTGGGGGCAGGCTCCTCCATGGAAGCCGCGTCTTCGGATTCGCCCCTGGGCAAGGCGTTTGAGTCGGCCCAGGCCCTGGCGGCGCAGAAAAAATTCGTCGACGCCGTGACCACCCTGCAGGAGGCGCTCAGGCAATCCCGGTCAGGCCGGGAACGCTTCGACTGCCTCATCGCCATTGCCGGAATGCTTTCCCAGTCCGGCCGGGCAGACCTGGCCGGGCCGAACATCGACGAGCTCCTAAGCCTTATCGACCAGTACAAGCTGGAACAGTGGGAGCCGGACACGGCTCTGCGCGCGCTGCTGGCCGCTTACGACGTGTTGTCCCTGGACGTGAGCGACGAAGGCAAGTCCCATACGCGCCAGGTGCTGTCGCGCATCGCCAGGATCAATCCGGCGGCGGCCATGCGGGTGAGCGGGTAGGGGGCTCCCATTCCTGGCGGGCGCCGGACTGGTCGAGTGCCCTAAGAATCCTCCAAGGATTGGCTTTCCGCGTGTAATGGGCTAGGGGTATGGGCGGAGCGGCTCTTCCAGTCTCAAAAATAATCACGCATTTACAGGTAGTTATAAATGTCTGATTTCGTGCATCTTCATTGCCATACAGAATATTCCCTGCTCGACGGTGCCATACGCATCGGAGATCTCGTCAAACGCGCCAAGGAATTCGGGTGCCCGGCAGCGGCCATAACCGACCACGGCAACATGCACGGCGCTCTGGTGTTCTACGAATACTGCAAGAAGGCCGGCATAAAGCCCATCGTGGGCTGCGAGGTCTATGTGGCCAAGGGCGGCCGGGCCGAGAAGAACGCCCGCTCCCCGCGCGACGCCGGGTACCATCTTGTCCTGCTGGCCCAGAACCTGACTGGATTCAGGAATCTCCTCAAGCTTTCCTCAGAGGGGTATCTTTCCGGCTTCCATTACAAACCCAGGGTGGACAAAGCCCTGCTGGCAGCGCACGGCGAAGGGATCATCGCCCTGTCAGCCTGCCTGAAGGGCGAAATTCATCAGGCTCTGCTTAAGGAAGGCATGGACGCCGGGCGCGAGATGGCCCGCCAGTACATGTCGCTTTTCCCGGACCGGCTCTACCTGGAACTCCAGGCCAACGACCTGCCCGAGCAGGCCCAGCTCAATAAGATGGTCATTGAGCTGGCCGACGAGATGAAGCTCCCCTTGGTGGCCACCAACGACTGCCATTACCTGGAAGCCGGAGACGCAGCGGCCCACGACGTGCTCCTGTGCATCCAGACCCAGGCCCAGGTGGATGACGAGAAGCGCATGCGCTTCACAACCCAGGAGCTCTACTACCGCTCCCCGGCTGAAATGGCCGTAGCCTTTCCCGAGCTTCCCCAGGCCCTGGCCAACACCTGTGAGATTGCCGAGCGCATTGACCTGGAGCTTGATCTCAAAACCCACCATTTTCCTGTATACGAGGTGCCCCAGGGCAAGACCCTGGACGACGAGATGGCGGACATGGCGCGCAAGGGCCTCACCGAGCGCCTGGCCAAGATGAAGCTCCCCCCCGACGATGAGAAGCGTTACTGGGACCGTTTGGACTATGAGCTGGACGTCATCGCCAAGATGGGCTTCCCAGGGTATTTCCTCATCGTTCAGGACTTCATCAACTGGGCCAAGAACCAGGGCATCCCCGTTGGTCCGGGACGCGGCTCGGCGGCCGGGTCGCTTGTGGCTTTCGCGCTTCGCATCACCAACCTGGACCCCCTTCCCTACGATCTTCTTTTCGAGCGTTTCCTCAATATCGAACGCATCTCCTTGCCTGATATCGACGTGGACTTCTGCGAGCGCCGCCGCGCCGAGGTCATACGCTACGTGTCCGAGAAGTACGGGCGAGATTCCGTGGCCCAGATAACCACCTTCGGCACCATGAAGGCCAAGGCCGTGGTCCGCGACGTGGGCCGGGCGCTCGGCATGAGCTACGGCGAGACCGACCGCATAGCCAAGCTCATCCCCGAAGACCTGAAGATGACCATCGACAAGGCCCTCAACATGGAGCCGGAACTCGCCGTACTCGTGGACCAGGATCCTCAGATCGCAAGGCTCATCGACGTGTCGCGCCGTCTGGAAGGGCTTTCCCGCCATGCCTCCACCCACGCAGCCGGGGTGGTCATCTCGGACAAGGCCATGACCGAGTACGTTCCTCTCTATCAGGGCAAGAACCAGGAAATAGTCACCCAGTGGGACATGAAGCGGGTGGAGAAGATCGGCCTGGTCAAGTTCGACTTCCTGGGTCTTAAAACCATGACCGTGATCCAGGACGCCCTGGACATCATCAGGGAGATGGGTCACGAGCCGCCGGACCTGGACAACCTGCCCCTGACGGACGAGGAAACCTACAAGCTCTTTTCCAGGGGCGACACCGACGGCATCTTCCAGGTGGAATCCGACGGCATGCGCAAGTATCTGCGCCAGCTCAAGCCCAACTGCTTCGAGGACATCATCGCCATGCTGGCCCTGTACCGTCCGGGCCCCTTGGGGTCGGGCATGGTGCAGGAGTTCATCGACCGCAAGCACGGCATAGTGGAGGTGAAATACCCCCACCCGGACCTGGAGCCGGTGCTCAAGCCCACCTACGGAGTCATCGTGTACCAGGAGCAGGTCATGCAGATCGCCCAGGTGCTCTCGGGATACTCCCTGGGAGAGGGCGACCTGCTGCGCCGGGCCATGGGCAAGAAAAACCCCGAGGAAATGGCCAAGCAGCGCACGCGTTTTCTGGAGGGAACCCAGAAGAAGGGCATTCCGGACGCCCAGGCCAATGAAATCTTCGACCTCATGGAGAAGTTCGCCGAGTACGGGTTCAACAAATCCCACTCGGCGGCCTACGCGCTCATCTCCTACCACACGGCCTTTTTGAAGACCCACTTCCCCGTGGCCTTCATGGCCGCGCTGATCACGTCCGACATTGAAAACCAGGACAAGGTCCTGAAGTACATTTCCGACTGCACGGACCGCGACATCGAGGTGCTGCCCCCGGACGTGAACCTCTCCATGCGCCATTTCAGCGTGAAGGAAGACAAGATCGTCTACGGCCTGGCTGGCATCAAGAACGTGGGCGGCGAAGCCATAAATGAGATCGTGCGCGAGCGCGAGGAGAACGGGCCCTATGAAAGCCTGGTGGACCTGACCTCCAGGGTGAATCTGCGCAAAACCACCAAGCGGGTGCTGGAGTTTCTCATAAAGGCCGGAGCCATGGACAGCTTCGGCGCGCCGCGGGCATGCCTGGCCGCCGGGCTGGACAAGGCCGTGGCCCAGGGCCAGAAGCGGGCCGAGGACAAGAATTCCGGCCAGTTTTCGCTCATGAGCCTGGCCCCGGTGCCCAAGTCCAAGAGCACGGGCATCGGCCTGAACTGCGAGGAGGCCCTGGTGCCCGAGTGGGGGCACGAGGAACTCATGGCCAAGGAAAAGGAGGCCCTGGGCTTCTACCTCACCAGCCATCCGCTCAAGGTCTACGCGCGCGACATCAGGCGCATGGGCATAAAGACCCTTTCCGAGTGCAAGGGATACACTCCGGACAGCGAAGTGACCGTGGCCGCCGTGATCACCACCAAGAAAGAGCACATCACCAAGAAGGGCGACAAGATGGCCTTCTGCGGCCTGGAGGACATCGCTGGCGACGGCGAAGCCATCTTCTTCCCGGAGGCCTTCGCCAAATGCCGGGACCTTCTGGCCGGAGACCAGCCGCTTCTCATCACCGCCAAGATCGGCAAGGAGAACGAGGAGCCCGGCGACCACCCGGTGAAGCTCAAGCTGGTGGTGCAGTCCGCCCGGTCGCTTTCCGAGGCCGTTGCCGCAGGCGACGAACCTCTGGAGGTGAGGGTGGAGGCCAACGCCTGCCGCACCCTTGCGGGACTCAAGGAAATCTTTAATAAGTATCCAGGTCCAGCCAAGGTCAGGCTGCGTCTGGTTTTCGACGATTTGGAATGTCTGGCCGGGCTCTCCGAGGACCTCTCGGTGGGGCCTTGTCCGGAATTCTGGCAAGCCGTGGACGACTGCCTGGCCTCTGAGGCAAGCAAGGCCACGGCTTAAAGGGGACTCAACGTGACTTCAAAAACCGTTGCCGAGCGGCAGCCCATGCGTCGTGGCGTGTTCAGGCTGTCCATCACCGACGAATTCTCCTCCTCGCACTGTCTGCGTAACTACGACGGACCCTGCGAGGCGCTGCATGGACACAACTTCGTGGTCGAAGCCGTGTTCCAGGGTGAACGCCTCACCCATGACACGGAGATGCTCATGGATTTCAAGGACCTCAAGGGTTTTTTGAAACAGGTTCTGGACAAACTGGATCATACCCATTTGAACAACGTTCCCTATTTTCAGCGCCGCAATCCCACGGCCGAGAATCTGGCCCGCTACATTTACTGGGAGCTGGGAAGGCTCCTTGAGGGGTTGCCCGCCGGAATACACGAGGTGAGCGTTTTCGAGAAGTCCACAAGCAAGGCCACCTATTCCGAGGTGTCATGAGGCTTCTTATCCAGCGTGTGGCCGGGGCCTCGGTGGAGGTGTCGGGCGCGTGCGTGGCCTCCATATCCAAGGGGTTTCTTGTGTTTGCCGGGTTCGGGCCGGACGACGGCCCGCAGGCCCCTGAATCCCCGTGGTGGAGGGCCATGGTGGAAAAGCTCCCAAAACTGCGGATCTTTGCCGACGAAGCAGGCAAGATGAACCTGAATCTTTCCGAGGCATCCGGCGAGCTTCTGCTTGTGTCCCAATTCACCTTGTACGCCGATTGCCGCAAGGGACTTCGTCCTTCCTTCTCCTCAGCCGCCCCCCCTGAAGTGGCCAGGAGTCTTTTCGACCGCCTGTGCTCCGATATGGAAGCGCTCCTGCCAGGCCGGGTGAAAACCGGTGTTTTCGGGGCGGACATGTCTGTTGCCCTCACCAACTGCGGCCCTGTGACCATCATGCTCGACAGCAGGGACTTCGCTTGATGACCTCCGAGGACATCCGCGTCCTGGTGGTGGACGACTCCAAAACAGTCCTTCGTCTGCTCACCTACATTCTTGGGCAGCAGTACCGGCTCCAGTCTGCCGAAGACGGTCACGAGGCCATCGAGGCCCACGCCACCTTCAAGCCCGATGTGATCATCCTGGACATGAACATGCCCGTCAAGTCCGGCTTGGAAGTGATGCAGCACATCCGGGGGGTGGCCCAGGACCACGAAGTGCAGATCATCGTGCTCACGGCCCAGGACACCAAGGCTCTCAAGGCCAAGGCCTTCGCCGCCGGGGCCAACGATTTTCTGGGCAAGCCCTTCGACCGGGAGGAACTCCTGGCCCGGGTGGGAGCCGCCGCCAGACAGGTGAATCTGAACAGGCGGCTCAGGCAGGCGTATGAGCGCATAAGCCGCGAGATTGACTTGGTGGCCGGGCTGCAGAGGCGGCTTTTGCCGGACTGCACTCCGCTTTTGGGGGAGAACACGGTGGAGTGCCTCTACCGCCCTTCGGGCAGGGCCAGCGGCGACTACTACGACTTCTTTACTCTTCCCGACGGAACCATGCGGGTCGTCGTGGCGGACGTGTCCGGGCACGGGGCGCGGGCCGCCTTTCTCATGGCCGTGGTGCGAACCCTGGTGCGCGTCTCCCAAACCCACTATCTCTCCCTGGGGGAAACGCTCTCCCTGGCCAGCCACCATCTTTTGTCATCCATCGGTGAGGAACCGGACTTCGTGACCCTGGCCGCGGCGGACATCGATCCCAACACGTGCACGCTGACCTACGTCAACGCGGGGCACTGCCCACCGCTCTTGTGGAGTGACGGCAAACCCCAATGGCTTGACCCGACCGGGTCGGTGCTGGGCTTTTTCGAACAGGAATTCAAAACCCGAACCATCTCTTTCACCAAACCGGCCGGGCTTTTTCTTTATACGGACGGCTGGTACGAGTGGCGGGGGCTGGAACGGGAGATTTTCGGCCTGGAGAACTTCAAGCTGCTCGCCGAAAACCTCCTGTCTTCCGGCCGTTTCACTCTGCAGACTCTTCTGGAAAATTTATGCGGCGAGCGGTCCGGGCCGGTGTTCATCGATGACGTGACAGCCCTGTGGGTCAACGTGGGCAGCCCTTTGACCCGGGTGTTCAAGGGGATATCCTCTGCATCCGCCAGCCGGAGCTTGGCCAAGGACGCCGTTGCGGTTGTGGGCGAATACATATCCGACCCGGACATCCTTCACGATCTGGACATTGTGCTCACCGAGGCCTGCGCAAACGTCAGCCGGCATGCGTACCAAGGAGGCGAAGGAGCCTTGGAGGTGCGTCTGCGTCTGCATCCTGGCCGTTCGGTCGAGTTCGAGGTGGCGGATTGGGGCAAGGGCTTCGGCGACAACGTGAGCTTCAAGAACGCCGCTCCCGAGTCGGAATGCGGCCGTGGAATGTTCATCATCTGTAAACTTTCCGATGTCTGCGAACTCAAACGCCGCGGCAGCGAAAACGTCCTGCGCGTGGTCAAACTGATTAGGAAGGACCTGTGGAAAACCTGACCTGGATTCACAAGGGCGAAAGCCTCATGGGGAAGTATTCCGGCGAGATCACCATGGAGATCACCCAGTCCTTCAAGCGTGAGGTGGAGAAGGTTCTTGAGGACGGCACGTCTTCTCTTCTGGTGTTGGATCTTTCCGAGATAAGCTTCATGGATTCCTCGGGCATCGGTTTCCTGGTTGCGTGCAACACCCGGTTGCAGTCTTCGGGTAAAACCCTGGTGCTTTTTTCCCCTAGCGCGCAGGTAAGAAAGACCCTTGAGCTCGTACAGCTCATGGAATTTTTCAAGGTGGTAGAGAATCAGCAGGAACTGGACGTTCTGACCGGGAAGTGACGCCTGATGCCTGATGCTCCCAGGGTGCTTCTGGTCACCAGCCGCTTCTTTCTCTTGGGCGAGGTCATGGCGGCCTTCGACCGCATGGGCGTCGCCTACCGCTACCTGGATACCGGCGGCGACGAACTCGTGCTGGATGACTATCTTAGGACCCTGGTCACGACCATAAAGGAGTTCAGGCCCCATTTCGCCCTTACGGTCAACCACCTGGGGGTGGACCACGAAGGGGTGCTCACAGGGCTTCTTTCGCGGCTGGACATCCCCCTGGCGTCCTGGTTCGTGGACAATCCCGCCCTGGCCCTGGCCCTGTACTCCGACCCGGCTGCAAAACGCACCGCAGTCTTCACCTGGGACGCCGACAACATGGAGCCCTTGCGGGCCCAAGGCTTCGAACACGTTTTCTACCTCCCGCTGGCCACGGATGAACTCCGGTTCGTCCCTCCACCCGCTCCCTTGCCTCAGGATCATCCTTGGCGTGCCGATGTGAGCTTTGTGGGCAATTCCATGGTGATAAAAACAGGCAAACGCCTTCTTTATGCCAATCCGGGCGAAAGGCTCCTGGGTGCCGTGTCCGAGCTGGCCAGGGCTTTCGGGCAGCATCCGGAATGGAGCGTCAGGGCCTTCATTGCCGACCATTTCCCTCAACTGGTGGAGGATTTCGAGGCGCTTGGCACGCCTCAGCGCCAGCTGGCCTTCGAAACCGCCGTCATCTGGGAGTCCACGCGTCAGTATCGTGAGGAGTGCCTGGGCAAGGTGATGGAGTTTTCTCCGGTCATAGTGGGTGATGCCGGGTGGCTCCAGACCTTCGCGGACGAGGGGCGCAGGTGGCGCAGGCTTCCGGAGCTGGCCTACTACGACCAGCTCCCTGGGTTTTATCCTCTCTCCAAATTGAATTTCAACTGCACCAGCCTGCAAATGAAGGGGGCGGTGAACCAGCGCGTGTTCGACGTTCCCGCCTGCGGCGCTTTTTTGCTGACCGACCACCGGGCCCAGATGGAGCGGCTTTTCGAACCCGGCAGGGAGGTCGCCGTGTACTCGCACCCCGGAGAGATTCCGGACATGGTGAGACATTACCTGGCTCATCAAGGCGAACGCGACAGAATAGCGAAGGCGGCCAGGGAACGGGTGCTGGCCGAACATACATATGTGATCCGGATGGGACAGCTTTTGGACGTGATGCGGACCACGTTCACCTGAGCGTAGCCATAGGCGAATGTAATCTTCGTTGTACGGAACAAGGGTGTCGGGGAACAAGGAGCTCACTATGCCGATAGTCGAGTGGGACGAGAGCATGTCGATCGGGCTGTACCTGATAGATGAGCAGCACCGGGAACTCGTGGTCTTGATAAACAGCATCGGCGACGCCATCGAACGCAGCGCGAGTCAGACAGAGATATCGAGATTCATCAGAAAGTTTTATAATTATACAATCACCCACTTCCAAACCGAAGAGTCCCTCATGGATCACGCCACATATCCGGAATACTTCACCCAGGTGAAGGAGCATCTGGAGTGTTCCATGAAAGCGCTCGAATTCCACCGGCGGTTCGTTCACGACCATGACTTCGATCTGAAAGAGTTCTTAGACTACATCGTGGTCTGGTTCGTGAAACACACCACCGGAATTGACCAAACCCTGGCCAAGCATCTGCTGGATCGCGGCCTGTCGGACAGGTTGCGGACCGATTGAGCGGATTGTGTCCATTATGTCCTGGCTGCTCGAAACACTCCCTGACCCTTTGCGAACCGCCCTGGTCCATGGCTGCGAAGGTGCCGGGCATCTGGCCGCGTGCGCACGTCTGGCCGGAGCCGCCGGACATGTGCGTCTTGCTGGTGAGCTCTCATTGGCGGCCTGGGTGGAGTCGCCTTTGGACGCCGACCTGGCCAGCCAGGCGGCGATGTTTGAACACGCTCCCGTGGCCGCTCGCGAGCTGGCGGCTCACGTGGCGCAAAATACCGCTCCCCCAAACGATCTCGCATACTACCGGCGCCTGGCTGAACGTCGCGACACCGCCAAGATCGGGAACTATCTTCGCCTGCAAAGCGAAAAAGAACCCGGCAACCTTTTCTGGGAACGCTTGAACCTAACCCATGCCCTGGACGCCGGAGATTGGGATTGGGCCGGTTCGGTCCTCGCCGGCCTGCCGGAACCCCTGGCCAGGCTTCTGGGTGGAGATGTGGCCATGCTGCGGGGAGAACCCGAGGCCGCGTTGGCCAATTATTCCCGATGCGCCCGTCTCTGGGAGTGTCCGGGGCTTCAAATACGGCTTGGCCAAGCCCATTGCGCGGGCGGAGATTTCGCTCAGGCGGTGCAATGGCTTAAGGCCGGTCTGGTCCGGGAGCCCTGGCGAGTGCAGCCCCTGTTGGTGCTCAACGATATCGCCTGGGGGCAGAGAAAGCTCCGGAAAGCGCTTCCGGGCCGGGTCGAAGTGCTCCTCTATACGTATAACAAGGTCCGGGACATCGATCAGACCCTTGAGAGCGTTTTCTCCAGTGATCTTGGTGGAGCCCGGGTGACCGTGCTGGACAACGGCAGCACTGACGATACCTCGGACGTTCTGGCAGGGTGGTGCGGCAGGTTGGACCCGGAGACAATGGAAGTGGTGAGCCTGCCGGTGAACGTGGGTGCTCCGGCGGCCCGTAATTGGCTCATGAGCCTTGAGCATGTGCGCTCAGGCGACTGGGTGGTTTTCCTTGATGATGACGTGGATCTTCCCAAGGACTGGCTTGCTGCCCTTGGCGCAGCGGCCGCGCTGTATCCCGACGCTGGCGTCTGGGGAGCAAGGGTGCGCGATTTCTCGCGGCCTTCCCACATCCAGTCGGCCGACGTCTTCCTCGAAATTTTACCGGGCGACGGGCAACAGCTCAGGCGCTTCAGCCTCTCATCCTGCCACCACCAGACCTTGGACCGGGGCCAGTTCTCCTATGTCCGGCCTTGCGCCACGGTCACCGGGTGCTGCCATTTTTTTAGGGCAAAGGAGTTGGCCTCCAGCGGCGGCTTCGACCTGCGCTACTCCCCGTCACAGTATGACGACCTGGATCATGACATCCGCCTGCTTCTAGCGGGCAAAGTTCCCGTTTACCAAGGGCATTTGGCTGTGAGCCATTTCAAGTCCACGGGCAGCCAAGGGGCACAGGGGCAGGCCCAATACGGAATTGGCTGGGCCAACCAGTACAAACTCCACCAAAAGTTCGAACAGGATGATTTCACCAGGGCTGCCCTGACAGCGGATCAGACCGCCTGGGAAGATGCCCTGGCCAAGTGGCGCGCGAACATGGGGGCATAAACCGCCCTAGGTATCTTCTTGAGTGTTGCAACCCCATAAAGAGCTAGAAACGGCAAACGAAAGCAAGACTTACGCAATGAACACGGAACCGGTTCTCGTCTTACAAATGCAGCGCATGGGGGACATCATCCTGTCCTTCCCGCTGTTCCTCTGGACAAAACGCACCTCTCCTGACCACCCCGTCTGGGTTGTGGCCGAGCCGACGTTCTACAACGAACTGCTGGGCGTTTCTCCCCCCGTCACCTACCTGCCCTGGACGGCAACCAGCGAGCTTGCTGCCAGGAGCTACAAGCTCATCCTGAACTTGAGTCACCGGCCTGAGGCCTCCGAGCTGGCCGGCAGTTTGCAAGCCGGACTTAAATTTGGCGCGGTGCGCACGCAGTCCGGCCTGCATGTACATGGCCGGTGGCAACTGTATCGGGCAGCGCTTACCGGAAACAACCGGCACAACCGTTTCCATTGGTCTGAGCTCAACGCCCTGGACTGCGTGGATCCGGGGAGTTTCTCTTCCACACATTTCGATCTCCCCCGCAGCAACAATTCGGACAACCATGCGGTGGGCTTGTTTCTCGGCGCAAGTGAAGAGATCAAACGCCCTGATGCCTGGTTCTGGGCATCTCTAGCCAGGGAGTTAGAAAAACGGGGGCTCAAGGTCGTACTGTTGGGGGGACCGGACGACAGGGCTCTGTGCCAGGAAGTCAAACGGCTCTATACGGGAAGGGTGGTGGACGCCTGCGGGCAGTTTGGCCTGCGGGAGTTCGCGGCCGTGGGGCAGACCCTCTCCATGATGATCACGCCGGATACCGGTCCCATGCATTTGGCAGCCTGGTCCGGCCTCTTGACCCTCAACCTCTCAATGGGGCCGGTGAATCCCTGGGAAACCGGCCCATACCCGCCGGGCCATTATGTGCTGCGGGCGAACATGTCCTGCCTGGACTGCTGGCACTGCCGCTTCGAATCGCCCCGCTGCCTGGATCATTTCGATCCGGCCCAGGTAGCCTATATGACGTGGCGTTTGCTGACCCCTCGTGACGCCAACAAGGTATTCGTCCCCCCTGGAACGCGGTTGTACCGGACTGGACGCACTCCTGAAGGGTTTTACGACCTTATTCCTTTGGGCGGGGCTGAAAAAAGGGCATCGGATTACCTTGGCGATTTCTGGAGAGGTGTTTTCGGGGCGTTTTTCGGATTGTGGGGCACCGAGAAACCGAAACAATCCTGGGAGGCCCTTTCCCTCGCGTACCCCTACTTGGCCAAGAGTTTTTCAAGGTCCACGGCGAAGCTTGCCGCGCGGATTCGGGAATTGGTGGTGTCCGGCACTCCTCCTGGAGAGGACTTCTGGACCTCTTCGCCTCCCATGTTAAGGCCCTTGTCGGGATACATGCACATGTATTTGGAAAACGCCGATTTCTCGCGCGGGGCGCTGGCGCAATGCCTGGAGACAATAGAGCTGATGCGCACGATCCAATCCTGAAGGCTCAAGCTGATCGGGAAAATAGTTCCCTCCAGCCGGATCTCTAACTGGCTTAAATTGCATGCGATCCTCTTGGAACGGCTTTTGTACAAGTAAGGCCGTCAGGAGAAAAACATGCAAATCCTTCCCACTGTAGGCTCCACTCTCGGTATTCTCCCGCTGGATCGCTTCACTAAAGTGAATGCCGCGGGCAAGGGGGTCGGCCTTTTTGAGAGCTTGCTCAAACTGAATGCGCAGGGTTCTGCTGCCAAAGGGAAGCTGGCTTCATTACAGAATTTGGGCCAGGCAACTTCGGATTCCAGCAATGAAGTGTTGAGCGCGGCACAAACCTTTGTTGCCTCCGGCTGGAAGCCATCTTCGGTCGTGCCTGCTTCCACGGCCAAGCTTGCAGTGCCCAGCATGGGGAGCACCAAGAGCGACACCTCGCTGCGCAACGTGAAAATGACCCAGGAAGATTATGCCGGACTGGCGGACAAGCTTGTGCAGGCAGGGGTCTCCAAGGAAAAGCTCGAGGAACTGGGAAAAAAGATCCAGAGCCCGGAAGGAATGACCTGGGGTCAGTTCATGTTTTCAGTGCAGCAGGCCGTGGTGGAAAAGTTCATCAAGGCAGAGCCTGTCAGCGATGAAGACAAGTCCAAGGTGTCATCGCTTCTCGACCGTCTGGGTTTTGATTCCAAGCAGACCAGCGCTCTCACCGACGCGCTGGCCAACGGCAAAACCGGCCGTGCGTTCAATGTGATTTCCGGCAAGCTCAAGGAGCTCGACCCGAGCCAGACCCTGACCATTTCCGCGAGCGAAATGGAGGCTCTGGCCAATACCTTGAAGCTCTCTGATTCGTCCAAGCAGAAGCTGCTCGGGTTGTTCGGCCCTCAGGAAAACCTGACCTTGACCCCGGAGACCATGAGCCAGGCGCTCGGTGAGGCCAAGGGCGAGTCCTTGAAGCTGTTGTCTCAGGTCAAGGACGCTTTGAAGCTGGTCAAGGATCAGGTTGATCCCGCCATGGACAAGGCCACAGCGCGCGTTGACATCACGCAAAACGTCATCAACGCCAAGGTGGAGTCCTCTCATGTGAAGACCTCGTCCCTGCTGAAAGAGCCTCAAAGCATCGCGGCTCCGGTCAAGGAGGAAGTCAAGAACGACGCTCCCAAGGCCGCCAGCCCGGACAAGGCGGCGGAGTCCGGCACTCAGAGGCCAGAGGCCAATGCATTGCATAGAGACGGCCGCCAGCCTGGCTCGCAGTCTTCGGGCAGCGAGAAGGAAAACTCTCAGGAGAGCAAAAGTTCACACGAACGATCGTGGGGCGAATTCGTGAGCAAGATACGCGCGGAAGGGGCTTCCCAGACATCGCCCGACGGGAGCGCGGCATACGCTCAAGGAGTGTCGTCCAACCTGTTTTCGCAGGCTCAGAAAATGGCCCAGACAACGGAAGGGCATGCCGGAACGACCCAGTCCAGTCAGCTCCTGGACCAGGTGGAGTCGGGCATTCTGAAGAATCTGGGGCAGGGGACCAAGCAATTGTCATTGGAGCTTTCTCCTGAAAACCTGGGCAAGCTGAACGTGATCCTTACGGTAAAGGGAAAGGAAGTTCAGGCCGTCATACGGGCGGAGTCCCCCGAAGCGGAGAAGGTTCTGGCGGAAAACATGAGCCAGCTCAAGCAGGCCCTTGAGAATCAGGGACTGACCGTCTCCAGGCTGGAAGTCCGCACGGGCCTGTCCCAGGATTCCAACCTTGGGCAGCAGTGGGCTGGCGCGGACAAGCACAATCTCTCGCAGGAAAAGCGGGAAGCCTTGGAGCGGATGCGCACGTCGACGCTTTTGGCTGGGGGAAGCGATGAGTTGGTCCATCAAATGCAGTATAGTGGCACAGCGGTAAAAATTTCCCAGGGCGGATTGGACATAGTGGCGTAGGCCGCCCAGAGGTGCCCCATGAGCGTTGATACAATTACTTCCAGCACAGCGGCCAGCCAGGCCCTGGCATCGACCACCGACAAGTCGAAACTGGGCAAGAACGACTTCCTGGCCCTGCTCATCAAGCAGATGCAGGTGCAGGACCCCTTGAATCCCATGGATGACAAGGAATTCGTGGCCCAGCTGGCACAGTTCTCCAGCCTGGAGCAGCTCACCAACATTAATACTGGCATCGACAAGTTGAACGCCGCCACCACGCAGCAGCAGATGTTCTCGGCAGTGGGGTTCATAGGCAAGCAGGTGAAGGCCGCTGGGAACACGCTGGCCAAGACCGATGATACGGTGAGTTCGCTCTACTACACCCTGGGCAGCGCCGCGACCAAGGTGTCCATCAACATCATGGATTCCAACGGCAACATCATCCGGACCGTGGACCAGGGCGCCAAGGCGGCCGGTGAGCAGGCCTTCCAGTGGGACGGCAAGGACTCGGAGGGCAATGCCGCTGCCAACGGTCTCTACACGGTTGGCATAACCACGCAGACCGCGAGCGGGGGCTCGACCCTGGTCAAGACAGCGGTGACCGGCATCGTCTCCAGCATAGCAAACAACAACGGCACGTACGTGCTGACCACCCAGGATGGAAGAAGCCTGAGCTTCTCTGACGTCCTTGGCGTGGTGGATGTGAAGTCTTAAAATGGCAAATTTCCGGGTTGACCATCACGGAGGTGGAATATGAGTCTCTCAACATCGATGTGGACCGGTGTCACCGGTCTGTCCGCACATGGCGAAAAGATGGGCGTCATTGGCAACAATCTGGCGAACGTAAACACCACCGGCTACAAGTCGCAGAGGATGGACTTCCAGGACTTCCTCTACACGACCATTGCCACGGCGGCAGGTACCCAGCAGCTCGGACAGGGCGTGCGCATTCAGGACATTCTTTCCGACTTCAGCCAGGGGGCGCTGCAGACCACCAACCAGACCACCGACATGGCCATCTCCGGAACAGGCTTCTTTGAAGTACGCGATGCCTATAATCAGGCCACCCACTATACACGGGCCGGCAACTTCACGTTCAATAAGAACGGTTATCTGGTCAATCCGAACAACTACACCGTCCAGGGTTGGCAGGTTAACAGGAACGCCCTGCGGCAGATGGAAGCCACCGGGGAGACAGTCACCTCTGTGCCCACCCAGGGAACCGTCACGGACGTGCGCCTGGACACCCTTGCCCTGGCGGCGCAGGCCACAACCGCCGTGTCCCTGGTCTCGAACCTCGACCCGAGAACCACTCAGAAGACGACGAGCACCACGGATCCCTTCTTCTCCATGTTCCAGAACTACAACTTCAACCCGGCCCAGCCAACGGCCACGGCCATGCCGGACACCGCCTTCGGTTTCCAGAACACCATCAAGGTGTACGACCAGCGCGGCGCCTCCCACACCCTGTCCGTCTATTACGACAGGGTCTCGGACGTGAGCGGCCGGGAGTACTGGCAATACATGGTCACCTGCCCACCCCTGGAGGACGGACGCACCTTCACCATCGGCGGCGTAAGCCAGCAGATGATCTCCAACTCCAAGGCCGGCGTACTCATGCTGGGCACCCTGGCTTTCAACGATTCCGGGGCCCTGCAGAACATTACCGCCTACACGCTCAACGGCAATTCCTTCACCAACCCTGTCAGCAACCTGAGCGACTGGACTCTGGCAGACATATCAAGCTCCGCCGGATACCCGGAGTTCACTGCCAACTTCAGAAGTGTGTCCGGGGCGAACTACACAACAGCGTCGAACGCCGTGTCCATCTCGATGAACTTCGGGTTGAAGAATACCACGACAAGCTGGAATACCTCCGCCACGGATGCATCCATGCTTGGGCAGGCGCATCTGTCGAACGCCGCCCTGTTGCAGGGGATAAACACTGACAACATAATTCGAAACAACCTCTCCTCCACGAACTTCGAAGCACCATCGGCGCCGCTGTACGTGTCCCAGGACGGATATCCTCCGGGAACATTGCAGGACATCTCAGTCTCCTCAGACGGCGTGCTTACGGGCAAGTACTCCAACGGCCAATCGCAAGAGCTCTACGTTCTCGCACTGGCGGACTTCGCCAGCCCCTGGGGACTCAGGCGCGAGGGGGGAAACCTCTACGCACAAACGACAGAGTCGGGCGAGGCGATTGAGGGCCGGGCGAACACTGGTCGATTCGGGAGCATATCGAGCAACTCCCTTGAAACCTCCAACGTGGACATGGCCACCCAGATGGTGGACATGATCACCACCCAGAGAGGCTTCCAGGCCAACTCGAAGGTTATCACCACTGCGGACACCATGCTGAGCGAAATCATACAGCTCAAGCGTTAAGACTGAAGAGGACATTAAACGGCAGTATGCGCCGGGGGGTAAGCCCCCGGCGCATTTTTATTGAGCTCTTATGCTGTTTGGCGCCAAGCTGCCTGCCCGAGAACTGTGGAATTTAGGGCTGGGCGCAAGGTTCTTGAGGTCTGCTGGGACTAGGCGTTCAAACAGCCGAAGAGGGCATCCCGCAAGCACTCTCCTGCTCAAATCAGGGAGATTAGTGTTTTTCGCTTAGCAGCGCTGGCGATTGGTACCGTTCAGATGCCTTCCTCATTGAGCAGTCATGATGAAGGTGTGTGGGAGAAAACTCTTTCAGGCTGCCAGAGCATTTCTAATGTTCAGTTGCTTCCGCTCATCCGCCCAACATTCTTACATCCTTTGCCTGATCCCAAGAGATCCTCAGTTGTATCCTGCTGGCGCCATGTATTTTGACTCTCAAATCATGCTTGAGAGCAACAAAGCTGGTTTCGATATTCGCTTCGAAGTTCCCCTCCCACCGTGGACTTGGGCACCAGTAAACCGCTGGGCAAAGCGTTTGTTCCATGACGTCCGGGCGGGTTTGAGCGCGGCAACTTTGACCCTGGAGCCTTGAAAATGGGGGGAAAAACGTGCATCCCTCCTATTAAAAGTATGAAATGTTTATATAAAATAGAGTTGGCATGGATCAAGCAAGAGGAGGTCAACAACAAGGAACGTTGCCTTTCCACAAGGAGGTACTCTCATGTCCCTGGTCATCAACCACAACTTAATGGCAATGAACGCCTCGAGGAACTTGGCGTACTCGTACGACCAACTCGGCGTATCCACTCGCCGCCTGTCCTCAGGCCTTCGCGTGGGCACCGCGGCTGACGACGCCGCCGGCCTGGCCATTCGCGAACTCATGCGCGCCGACATCAGCTCCATCAACCAAGGCGTGCGCAACGCCAACGATGCGATCTCCATGATCCAGACCGCCGACGGCGCGCTCCAGGTCATCGACGAAAAGCTCATCCGCATGAAGGAGCTGGCGACCCAGGCGTCCACCGGTACGTACACATCCGACCAGCGTCTGATCATCGATTCCGAATATCAGGCCATGGCTTCGGAAATCACCCGTATCGCCAGCGCCACCAACTTTAACGGCATCTATCTGCTTAACGGCAACCTTTCGGGCACCACCCACGACGGTACAGGCATGAACCCCGTGGGCAAGATCAAGATCCACTTCGGCACCGGCAACTCCAGCGCCGAAGACTACTATTTCATCAACATCGGCTGCTCCACCGCCTCGGCCCTTGGCCTGGGGCACACCTCCGCCAACACCACGGGTGCAGGGCAATCCATTTCCACACAGGATCTCGCCCAGAAGACCGTGGCCATGCTCAACTCGGCCATCGTGTCCAAGGATAAGATCCGCGCCCAGCTTGGCGCCACCCAGAACCGCCTGCAGAACACCGTGCAGAACCTGCAGATCCAGGCTGAAAACCTGCAGGCAGCGGAATCGCGGATCTCGGACGTGGACGTGGCCACCGAAATGACCCAGTTCGTTCGCGAGCAGATCCTGACCCAGGCAGCTGTTGCCATGCTTGCCCAGGCCAACAGCCTGCCCAAGATGGCTATGCAGCTCATCCAGGGTTAGCGCTGATTCGATTTCTTAATGGCTAGGACCAGGGAGGGGGGGGCCAAGTAGGCCCCCACCCTGGCCTACCTAGGAAGGATCCAATATTTCAAGAGCTTGTCTGGCTGCTGCCTGTTCGGCTTTCTTCACGCTTGTCCCCCTGGCCAGGACCGTTCTGCCATCCGGCAGGCAGATTTCCACCTCGAAGAGCTTCTCATGCTCCGGCCCCGTGCTGCCCAAAAGTCTGTATATCGGGCGTGACTTGTGTTCGCGCTGGGTCAGTTCCTGGAGCCTGCTTTTGTAATCCCGGGTCTTGGGTGGTTCGACTTCCTGGGGCCACCTGGGAGTAAAGAGCCCCAACACCACATGCTTGGCCGCCTCGTATCCGCCATCTAGGAATACCGCTCCCAAGAGCGCCTCAAGCGCGTCGGAAAGCAGGGAATCCCTCTCTCTGCCGCCCTGGCTTTCCTCTCCTTTGCCCAGGTAGATATAGGATTCCAGGCCCAGGGTTTTGGCCAAATCCGCGAGGCTTGGCATACTGACCAGCTTGGCCCTTAGTTTTGTAAGAGCGCCTTCAGGAGCATTGGGGAAACGGTTGAAGAGTTCTTCGGAAACCGCCAGTTCCAGCACCGCATCCCCCAGGAATTCCAGGCGTTCGTTGTGGTCGCAGCCCTGCTCGTTGGCGAACGAGCTGTGGGTGAGGGCGGTCGCCAGCAGCTTGACTTGCCCAAAGCGATAGGAAATAGACTCTTGGAGGGTTTTCAGCGCATCTTCCGTCATTACAATGCCTTCCTTCGGCGGCCGCATGGAACGAAACGACCAGTTGCATTCGCTCTTTTCTCCCGACACCGTGGCGGTGGTCGGCGCATCCCGCTCGCCCGGCAAGGTGGGGTACCTTGTGGTGTCCAACCTTCTGGCTGCCGGGTATCAGGGGAAAATTTTTCCGGTCAACCCCCATGGCGGAGAAATCCTGGGTCTCCCGGCTGCGCTCTCGGTCAATGAGCTGCCTATGGGCCTGGATCTGGCCGTCATTTGCGTGCCCAGGCCCGAGGTGTTGCCTTGTCTTAAAGAGCTGGCCGGCATAGCGGTCAAGGCAGTCATCGTCATCACCGCCGGATTCCGGGAGGTCGGCCACCAGGGCTACTACCTGGAAGAAGAGGCCGCAAGCCTTTGCCGAAAGCACGGCATCGTGATGCTCGGGCCCAACTGCCTTGGGCTGGTCAATACCGCAAACGGTTTGAACGCCACCTTCTCGCCGGCCGTCCCGGTGAAAGGCAACATCGCCTTCTTTTCCCAATCCGGCGCACTGTGCATCTCCATCTTGGACTCGGCCCATGGCAATGGCATCGGCTTTTCCAAGTTCATAAGCCTGGGCAACAAGGCCATGCTCGATGAGACCAGGATGCTTACCTACTTAAAGGACGATCCGGAAACCAAGGTCATTTTAGGCTACGTGGAGAACATCGCCGACGGCCAGGCATTTATCAGGGCGGCTCAGGAATCCACGATCGTGAAACCGGTGATCGTTATCAAATCAGGCACCACGCCTGCGGGAGCGCGTGCAGCTTCCAGCCACACAGGAACCATGGCCGGTTCCGAGGACGCCTATCAGGCCGCTTTCACCCAGTCCGGTATCATGCGGGTTCGCGGCGTGGAGGACATGCTGCATCTGGCCGTTGCCTTTTCCTCCCAACCTCTCCCACTGGGTCCGAACCTCTGCGTGGTGACGAACTCGGGAGGGCCGGGCATCCTGGCGGCGGACGCGGCCGAGCGGACCAAGCTCAACATGGCGCCGCTTCGGGGCCAGACCGTTGACCAGCTCAAACACTTTCTGCCCAGATATGCGGCGCTTTACAACCCGGTGGACATCATCGGGGACGCCGACGCCGAGCGCTTCGCCAAAGCCCTGGAGGTGGTTGCAGCCGACCCGATGGTGCACATGGTTCTGGCTTTGCTCACCCCGACTCCGGCTGTGGATGTCGAAGCCGTGGCCCGCGCCGTGGCCGAGCAGGCAAAGGTCAGCGGCAAGCCCATGGTGGCCTGCTTCATGGGAGAGGCCACCGTGGCCAAGGCCCGGGAAATACTGCGGCTGGCCCACGTACCGTGTTACGACTACCCCGAACCTGCGGTGGAGGCCCTGGACGCCCTTTTCCGCCACTCAGAGTGGAAGAAAAGGCCCTTGCCGGTGGAAGTGTGCTACGTATCCAACAAGTATCAGGCCCAGGACGTACTGGCCAAGGCCAAGGCCAAAGGCTTCACTGAGCTTGTAGAATTCATGGCCCAGGACGTGCTCAAGGCTTACGGGTTGCCCGTGCCCAAGACCATACTGGCCAGAACCTCGGATGAGGCCGTGCAGGCGGCCAAGAACATCGGCTTTCCGGTGGTCATCAAGATCGCCTCGCCTCAGATCTCCCACAAGTCCGACGTGGGCGGCGTGGTGGTGGGCATAGAAGACGAGGAAGAACTCCGGCAGGCTTTTCTTACGGTAACCAACAGGGCCAAGCGGGTGAAGGAAGCCTACGTCATGGGCTGCGTGGTGCAGGAAATGGCCCCAAAGGGGTCACGGGAGGTCTTTGCCGGATTCAAGCGCGATCCGCAGTTCGGCCCCTTGATCCTTTTCGGCCTGGGCGGCGTGTACGTGGAAGTTCTGCGGGACATCTCTTTCCGCCTTGCCCCGCTGTCTCTTCTGGACGTCGGGGAGATGGTCCGGGAGATCAGGAGCTACCCCATCCTGCGCGGAGTTCGCGGCGAGGCTCCGGTCGACTTCCACGCCATTGAGGATATTCTGCTCACACTCTCGCAAATCGCGGTGGATTTCCCCGAGATCGAGGAGTGTGATTTCAACCCGATCATGGCCAATCCGGCTGGGGCGCTCGTGGTGGACGCCCGTTTCACGCTGGGCAAACCGGGGGCAGAGGAAGGTTGATCACGAGGCGTAAATAGGGCTAGTGTCGTCAGAAGGCACCCATGCTGTTGCGTGAGGGCTTTGCTCGGCATGTCGCGCCAGAAGTGGGCGCGTATTTCGCAAGAATTCAACGGTTCCAGGTCGTCTTTTTCAGACGCGAAGCGTCTCGCGGAGGACGCAACCTCAGGGCAGGGTGGGAGGATCAGCCATGGCGGGCATCTACATTGGCTCCACAGCGGGTTATTCCGGCAAGAACATGGTCATCATGGGCCTTGGGCTTAAGTTTCAGAAGGAAGGCTTCCAGGTGGGCTATTACAAGCCTGTGGGGGCAATGCCCAAGGAAGTTGCCGGAAAGCTCGGAGACGAGGACGCGAATTTCGTCCAGGGTGTGCTTGGCCTGGAAGAAGACCCAACCGAAGTGACCCCGGTGCTGGTTACCCAGGATTTCAAGGTCAAGGCTTTCTCCGGGCAGTGCGAAAACCTCATGGGCCGTATAAACTCTGGATACCAGAAACTCTCAGCCGGCAAGGACGTGACCCTGGTTGCCGGTTCGGGCTCCATGTACTCGGGCAAATACTGCGGCGTGGACGGCGTGGACGTGGTTAAGAACCTGGACATACCGGCCATCGTCATCGACCGCTTCCAGAAGGAACTCAACTACGACTATCTGGTGATCCTCAAGGAATCCCTGGGCGACCATCTCATGGGGGTGGTGCTAAACGACATCACCCCGAACTTCATGGACGAGGTGGAATCGCTCATCGTGCCATTTCTTAACCGCAACGGAGTGAAGGTTCTGGGGGTGATCCCCAAGGATCCTCTCATGGGAGCCATCAAGGTTGCCGATCTGGCCGAGAAACTGGGGGGCAAGGTCATCTCCGCCCAGCACAAGGCCGAACGCATCGTCGAGAGTTTTCTCATCGGCACCATGCAGGTCGAGAACTTCCTGACCCACTTCCGCAAGAACAAGAACGCCGCGGTTATCGTGGGCGGCGACCGCTCGGACGTTCAACTGGTGGCCTTGGAGGGCGACAGCCCCTGCCTGGTGCTCACCGGCAACCTGTACCCCAATGACATCATCCTCACCCGTTCCGAAGTGCTGGAGATCCCAATCATCGTGGTGCGCGACGACACCTTCTCAGTGGCCAAGAAGATGGAAACCATCCTGCAGCGGCACAAGCTCCGCGACATCATCAAGATCAAGCAAGGGGCGCAGTTGGTCAGCTCCAACATCGACTTCGAGTACATCAAGAAGGGATTAGGTTTGAAGTAGACAAGTGTACGTGAATCTCAAAGCGCCGGAGAACAGTTCTCCGGCGCTTTTTTTTGCCTCTGTTCACAGTTGCTGTCGCGAGGGTTCGGGCAAGGCCATTTCCGCCGGACATGAGCCGGAATGATGTCTGGCATTGATCGCGCCAGCTGATAGGCGACAACCAGGGCAAGGTGTTCGCCGGGAAAGTGATCATTCGTTCTTTGCCTTCCTTGTTGCCCTGTATAAACCGTGCTAGAAAAACAATGTCCCTTTCATGTCGCGAAGGTAAACTTTTGATCAGCGTGGTGGCTGATGAGCCTTGTTTGCAGGGAGGCGTCGGTAAGACGGATGCATCGTATGGATAAATACCGTGTAGTTTTTAAAGAGCTCCCTCTCCCGGCGATCCTTCTTGCCGGTGAAGGAAACCTGATTGACCGCAATGACGCATACGTTGAATGCTTCGGAAGTGATGGATTGTCTGGATTGGTGGTAGAGTCTTTATCAAAAGAACTCTCTGAATTCATGGTTTCTCCTCTGCGGCGTGAATTGTTTGAGAGGGACATTAAACTCTCTAACGGGGAAAGGATATTTTTTCGGATAAGGATGTCTAAGGTTGATTTTTCAAAGGATAGTTCGCACATTATTATTATGCTGACAGACATATCTGAGCAAAAAAGACAAGTTGAAGAAATTGAACGCCTTGCTCTTATAGTGGATTCATCTGACGATGCGATAATAAGCATATCTTTGAAGAAGAGGGTGATGTCCTGGAATCGGGGTGCTGAAAGAATATATGGTTATAAGTCATATAACATTATTGAATCCTCAATAATGAAAATTGTCCCAGATAGTGTTGTAGAAGATTTCACACATATAATGTCCGAGGTTGTCTCTGGAAAGTCATTCTCGAGGTATGAAACCATTAATTGCCATGAAGACGGGCATCTTTTCCCGGTTTCAGTAACGTTGTCCCCATTGACGTCACAGGGCGAAATTTCCGGCGTTACGATGGTCTCGCGCGACATATCCACCCGGCGGCAGGCTGAGGAAGAACTGACCATAAGTCACAGACGATTGAAGAGTATGATGTATGAAACAGTGGAGTCACTTTCCACAGCGCATGAAAAACGAGACCTGTACACATCTGGCCATCAGCGGATCGTTTCAATGATAAGCTGCTGCATCGCTGATGAAATGAACCTGCCGCACGACCAGATCGAAAGCTTGAGAATTGCCGGGCTGCTCCATGATATTGGCAAGGTGTGCATCCCCATGGCGATACTCTCCAAGCCGTCTGTGCTGTCTCCTGAAGAAATGGCGCTCATGAAGAAGCACCCTGAAGCCGGTTATGAAATAGTGAAGAACATCCCCTTCGCCTGGCCTGTGAGCGACATCATCCTGCAGCATCACGAAAGAATGGATGGTTCCGGGTACCCAAGAGGAATCTCGGGGAAGGACATATTATTGGGCGCCCGCATTCTTGCGGTTGCGGATGTGCTGGAAGCTATGTCCGCCCACCGCCCGTACCGTCCGGCCATGGGCCTTGAAGCGGCTTTGAACGAGATAGCGGAGAATGCCGGGGTGAAATACGATCAGGACGTGTGCAATGCGGCTCTCAAGCTGTTCGACGAAGGCGTGCTGCGCATTGAGCAGAGCAAGCTGGTGTGTTCCCTCTGAGTTGTTCTTGAGAAGTCAGTAAACTAAGTGGTTTCTTGCCCTCCCTGAACTCTCCACTCTTTTTTCTCCCAGCGTCCGGCGCCCTCTCCAGACTCCCCGGACACGTTCCCCGTTGGGGGATGTGGAGCATCAAACCAGGATGGTCTCCCGCATCCCGGCTGACATCAACCATACGATCGTACGATGCCTTTGGTACGCAATAGTTGGGCAGAACGCTCCTACGCGGCGGTTTCGCTGCTGGCGGACACGCTGCTGATGGAAGACGTAGTGCTGGAGTCAATGTTGGACAAGACGTTTGAAATAACGCTGTCCATCGTTGCCATGGGTTTGCCGATGCCCTGCTGGTTCTTGAACTTCAACACCCCCTTTTGCTGGTTGGAGGCCGATCCGGCAAGCGCTGACGCGTCAGTCGGGGGGCTGAACTGCAAGCTGTCCATGGTGCCGGATGTGGCTGCTTCGGAGAATTTGGCCGCCATATCGGTCAATGCTTCCGCTTCATGCGAGTCTGAGGCTGAACTGGCCTGCTCCGTCAGGGCGTCCGAGATCTGCTGCGCTGCCTCCTTGAATTTGTCAGGATCGCTGGCCTGAAGCTTTTGCAGCTGACTCATCTGCTGGGCGCCTTTGGAGATTGTGGTCGCATCGCTGCTTTGCCCCTGGGCGAGCACGTCGTTCACCGACGTGTTCGACTCGTAGCTGGTTCCTGAAATGAGACTCAATGCGGACGATTGGCTGGTGGTTATCCCGGAAATGCTCATAATGGTCATGCCTCCTGTGATGTTGATGGAGCATAGATCGGCTGATCAGGCAGAGAGTTTACCCTGGCAAAATGGCCGCAACCCCTTTGTCCAACAGGACTTTTCAGCGCGTTTCGGCAGATGAAACAGGGGCGTGTTTGGGATTTACGTCAATGATTCAGGTCTGTTGTCAGATGGCGAAGGGATGGGCGTGTGAGTATGCTGTACGGATTTCGTTAACAATTTAAAAAGGTTACAAGTGTTAAATTTCTTTAATGTGGGGATGTGGCCAGCGAGGGGTCCGGAAAAAAATGCCCATTGGCCATTGATATAACCATATTAAATAACAGCACTTTTATTGAGGACCTGGGTGGGGCGGTGCCGATCGTTGGCTCCGCAAAAGGTTACAGACTATAATTCTCTTTTATTACAAGAGTTACGCGTAGAATGAGTAGGTATTTGTATTGCTCGCAGGGGATAACGGAAAACATGACCCGGCGCTTGGCGCCATGAGTCTTGAAAACCGCATACCGGGAGGTCCCCAGTGAGCATAACGAGCATTACAGGCAGCAGCCAAACGTCCCAAGTCTACAGTGTTCAGGAGATCGAGGAGCTCTTAAGCCAGCAAAAGACAGCGAGTTCAAGCGGCACGTCCAAAACATCCACGGATCAGGCTAGCTTTTCCCAGATGGGCCAGATGATGAGTCAGCTCATGCAGCTTTCCACCACCGATACGGAGCAGTTCAAGGAATTGGCCCAGCAGATTTCCGACGACTTCGCCACCCAGGCCCAAAGCGCCACCACCATCCAGCAGAGCCAGGCGCTGAGCACGCTTTCCAGCCAATTCGCCAGCGCTGCCCAGACCGGCACAATGGAAAGCCTGAAGCCTCAAGGCTCCCCGCCGCCCCCACCTCCGAGCGGCAGCTCCGGAAGCAGTTCGGACGTGTTCGGGGAGATTTTGAACACCATCTCGAGCGAGATGTCCGGGGCATCCAATGCCAGCATCAGCGGGTTGTCCAATGCGAGCTTCAGGAGCGCTTCCTCGGCTTCCAAGCTCGGCCAGGATCCCATGGGGCAATTGATGGAGCAGTTGTCCGCTTTGCAGTCAAGCGATCCCGCGAAGTTCAAGGAAGTTACGGCGCAGATCTCGGCCGACCTGGCTTTGCAGGCATCATCTTCCACGGACAGCAACGCGTCCCAGATGCTTTCGAGCATGTCCGCAATGTTTGCCGATGCTTCCAACTCCGGCACCATGGACAGCCTGAAGCCTCAGGGACCCCCCCCGCCACCACCGCCTCCGACGCAGACCTCTTCCACTGATGAAACGAGCACAACCAGCACCGAGGACAGCCTGTTCAGCATGCTTCAAAACCTCATTGCGAACAGCCAGGCGAGCTATTCCAACGCCAGCATCAGCTCAAACTCCACCGCGGCAACGCTCTTTTCCATGGTGTCGGGATAAGGCGAGCATGATGCAAGAGGGGACTCAGCCCACATTCGCCGGCAATGGCGAATCAGCTTTTTGCCTGGCCGCAACGAAATCATCCAAGTCCGTGGGGGGTGAAACATCCATGGAGTGTTAGAATGAAGGCCTTTGGCCAAGAATGCCTGCTCCTCAAACCCGGCGCCCTCTCCCAACTCCCCGGGGCAAACCCCTTCGGGGGGAGGAGCATCAGCAAGGGGATGCCCTTACGGGCATCCCCATTTTATATCTGCCTGCATGGAAAGTCGGGAACGGGAAAGAGACGCTGGCCAGGGGGCAAGTCGGCTAGCGTTTGTAGCCTGAATCGTCAGCCAAACCTCTGCCCTGGGCCGCTGACCGGGCCAGGGTGTCGCAGCGCTCGTTCTCTACGTGTCCGGCATGGCCCCGTACCCAGGTGAAGGTCACTGTGTGCAGGGCAAGATGGCTGTCCAGGCGCTCCCAAAGATCGCGGTTTTTCACGTCAGTCTTGGCTGCGGTTTTCCAGCCATTGCGTTTCCAGTTGGTGAGCCACTTCTTTTCGATGGCGTCGCGTACGTACATGGAGTCCGTGACCACGGTCACCTTGCAGGGCTTTGTCAGCGATTCCAGGGCCACGATCACGGCCAGGATTTCCATTCGGTTGTTGGTGGTGAGCTTGAAACCGCCGGAGAGTTCCTTCTCCCGGCCGTTCCAGTTGAGTACCGCCCCGTAACCGCCCGGGCCGGGGTTGCCCAGGCAGGCTCCGTCCGTGTGGATGATGACGGGGCAATCGGCGGTGTCAGCGCTGTTCACGTAAGGCCTCCAGTATGGCGAGCACGCACGAGTAGAGCCCCTCGGGCCAGGCGTTCTCGGCGAAGAAGGGGTCGAAATAGCCGCTCGAGAGCCTTTGGGCAAGCTCCGGGGGCAGTGCCCTGGCCAGGAGCGGAGGGATTACGACAACGGCTTTGCCTGCCGAGACGTCCAGCCCAATGAACAATATTTTCGGGTCCTGGGCGGGAGGAGACACGGGCGAGCGGCTCACGACGACCCGCAAGGCGACGCCGTACGTGTCCTGCATGGCACGCGAAGAGTCGCGCAGGAGCTTTATTTTTTCCGGGGGAAGGGTGCCTGTCTCGTCGCGGATGTCGTCTACGCGCTGGAAGCGGTCGGCCACTCCTTCGAAGTGGCGGGAATAGGCCCAGACCGTGCCCAGAATAACGCACACGAGCAACAATGCCCTGGGAACGGAAAATTTTTTTCGGGGGCCCTCCAGGTCGATGCGTTCCTCTGTCATGAGAGGTCCTCGATCACGCCGTCCTCCATGCGGGCTTTGCGTCCGCAACGGTCGGCCAAGGTCATGTCGTGGGTGACAAGCACCATGGTGGCCTTTGTCTCTGCGGCCAGTTCGAAGAGCATGTCCACCACCTTCTCGCCTGTGGCGTGATCCAGGTTGCCGGTGGGTTCATCCGCCAGGATAAGGCGAGGTCCGGCCACAATTGCCCGGGCCAGGGCCACGCGTTGCTGTTCGCCCCCGGAAAGCTGCGCAGGGTAATGGTGCGTTCTTGCGGAAAGCCCCACCCGCGTGAGCGCCTTTGCGGCCAGATCAAATGCCCCGGGGCGCCTGGCGAACTCCAGGGGAAGCGCCACGTTTTCCAGAGCCGTCATGGCGGGGGCCAGGTGGAAATTCTGGAATACGATACCCACATTGTTTAGCCTGAATCGGGCCAGTTGGTCCTCGTCCATGGACGAGAGCTCATTCCCGGCCACGCGCAGCATGCCCGAGGTGGGGCGCTCCAGGCCGGACATGAGCATGAGCAGGGTGGTCTTTCCCGCGCCGGACGGACCGACCACGGTCAGATGTTCGCCGGCCATGGCTTTGAGGTTGGCCTTGCGCAGTATGTTGACCGGTCCCGCCTGGCTTTGTAGGGTCAGGGAAACATTTTGAAGGACTATCATCTCGTTGTCCATGTGCGTATCATGGCATGAGAAAAGCGGGGATGGCAACGTGATTGGGTACTTGGCCGCGCTTGCGGCATGTGTGTTTTTGTTCGTGGGAGGGGTGATGGAAAACGCGGCCCATGCCGGGACCGTGCGCATCGCGGCATTTGGCGACAGCCTTACGGCCGGGTGGGGGTTGAAGCCCGACGAATCCTTCGCGGCAGTGCTCCAGCGGGAGCTGAGGGCCCGAGGATACGATGTGGAGGTGATCAATTTCGGCATCTCCGGCGACACCACTGCCGGAGGTGTGGCCCGCATGCGGGCGGTTATGGCCGTCAAACCGGACGGAGTGATTTTGGAACTTGGCGCGAACGATGGCCTGCGCGGCTTCGATCCAGCTCTGGTCGAGGCCAACCTGGATCAGATCCTCACGATGTTCGGGCAGGCCCGCATCCCGGTTCTGCTGGCGGGCATGCGCACGCTCTCTGGCATGGGAAAACGCTACGGCGAAGAATTTGCGCAGGTGTATCCTCGTCTTGCCCAGAAGCATGGGGTCAGGCTTTATCCGTTCTTTCTGGAAGGAGTGGCCGGCGATCCGGCGCTCAACTTGCCGGATGGCCTGCATCCAACGGGGCGGGGCATCGAGGAAATCGTGAAGCGCATTCTTCCGGATGTTGAAGCCTTTATGAAGCAGTTGTCCTCCAGGAAATGATTCCAGCAAGAGAAGGCGGCCAGACGAAATTCGACGTAAAGGCCCGAAACGGCATCATTCACGTTTTGTAGTTGCCAAACGCGTAAGCCGGGCTTAGTTATCCCGCACATGTGAATCAAGAGGCCTTTCGGAGTAAGGAGACCCTTATGATGCATTACAGCTTTATCAACTCCCCGTGGCAGTGGCTTATCATCTTGGGAATCGTGATCTTGCTTTTCGGGCCGGGCCGCATAGGAAACCTTGGCCGCGAACTGGGCAAGAGCATCAAGGAATTCAAGGGTGCGATGAACGACAAGGACGTCACCCCTGAAAAGATTGAGGATCACTCCACTCAGGCCTCAACCACCACCACTACCACCACCGTGAACCAGACCGACAAAAGCAAGGTCTAGCCAAAGTATCCTGGGGCCATGCTGGGACATACGTTCTGTCATCTCCCCGGCGTGGGGCCCAAGAGTGAATCCTCCCTGTGGCACGCGGGCATCCGCGGCTGGGAGGATTTCCTTTGCGCGTCCGTGCCGCCGGTCAGTGCCGGCAAGGCCGGACTCATGCGCCAGGGAATCGAAGAGTCCCTGGCCGCGCGTGAAGCAGGCGATCCTGACTGGTTCGCCTCACGGCTCAAGTCGGCCAATGCCTGGAGGCTTTTCCCCCATTTTCTGCCGGACGCCGGCTATCTGGACATCGAAACCGACGGCGAACCCCACCCCGTGGTCACGGCTGTGGCCCTGTACCACCAGGGCCGGCTTACCACCTACGTTCATGGCCGGAACATGGACGAGCTGGAAGAAGACCTCGCCCCCGTGAAGGTGCTGGTCACGTTCAACGGCAAATGCTTCGACGTTCCCATCATCGAACGCGTACTTGGCGTCTGTTGTCCCAAGGCTCATGTGGATTTGCGTTTTGTGCTCGGAGCAATTGGAGCTAAAGGCGGGCTCAAGGCCTGCGAAAAGCGCTACGGGATCTCACGGCGGGAGCTCGACGGAGTGGATGGCTGGAGCGCGGTGCTCTTGTGGCGGGAGTGGGAGCGAACCGGCGACAGCCGCGTGCTGGAGACGCTTCTGGCCTATAACGCGGCGGATGTGCTTTCTCTGGAAGTGCTTCTTGCCCACGCCCTTGATGAGCTTCTTCTTGCGACGCCATTTGCCGGGGAGCTTACGGTGCCCATACCCGCCCTGGCCGACAATCCCCATGTGCCGGATCCGGACGTGGTACAACAGGTCCGGGGGCTCTCCTACCGCCCCTATTTTTAAAGAGTTCCCCTCTCCCAGGCGTCCAAGGCGTCAGCCCGACTGCTCCTCCCCCCTGAAAGCAGAGTGAACCGGCCGGGCCTTTCTAGTGTAACGCCGTCCGTGCTTACCAGTTCTTGTGGCGCTTCTCGAATTCTGAGAACGCGTTGCTCTTCTCTTTGTTGCGCTGCTTCAGCCCTTCAACAAGAGAGCCATGTATATCTTCCAGATCCTCAGGAGTGTAGCGAGGAGGCGGAGTTTTTCCCTGCTCCTGCTGGCCGAAAAGCGGTTCGATTTTTGGCGTCTGGCCTGAAGCCGGGCTGAGTGACTGGCGCAACAGCCGCATTTCGTTCAACATTTCTTTGTTTATGGCAATGAGTTCGCGCAAGAGTTGTTCCATGGGGACGGCTCCGGGGTTGTGGTTGGCTGTTGCCTTTTTTGACACGAAAGGTAAAATAGCCTCGCCAAGCCGGACAGGGGCTCTCACCCCGCAAAGTGGCAGTGGCAACTGCCCGAGATAGTTTGACTTGCTTGATGAGGCACGCCGCTCTCAAGGGGCGCGGCGCAGGTCGAGAGTGTAACAGGCAAAGGGCTCAGTCAAGCCCGTCTTCTTCCGAGTAGAATCATGCGTTTCATGTCCGGCACATATGCAGCTCCTTAGCCTCGAGTTCGCCATCTTTTTCCTTGCGGTCCTTGCCCTGGCCTGGACCGTCAGGAGCCGCCCCACAGCCTTCAGACTGCTTCTTCTCGCCGCATCCTATATCTTCTACGCATCCTTTCACGTCGGGTTCGCGGTCTTGCTCTTGGGGGTGAGCCTGACAACCTGGGGAGCCGGGCTGGCCTTGGTTCGCCTGGAACGCCCCAAGGCGCGCAAAGCAGTGCTTGCGGGTTATTTAACGGCTGTTCTGGGCGAATTGTGTTTTTTCAAATACTACGGGCTGGCCTCGGAGCTGACCGGGATTCTGCCCGAACTCTCCCTGGTGCTGCCCGTGGGCATTTCGTTTTTCAGCTTCCAGGGAATCGGCTACGTGATGGACGTCTCCCGAAGGCCCGGTGAGCTGGTCCGCTCCCCCTTGGACGTCCTGTTGTTCATGGCTTTTTTCCCAACGGTTCTCTCCGGCCCCATCCTGCGCGCCAAAGATTTCGTCCCCCAGCTCCATATGGCCGCTCCATCCTGGACGGACGCGAATCAGGCCTTCTGGCTCATCGTGATCGGTTTGTTCAAGAAGGTTGCGCTCTCAAGCTACCTGTCCGAGCACGCCACCCGCCAGCTCTTCAGCAATCCGGACGATTTTTCCAGTTTTGGCGCCCTGGTGGGGGCAATGGCCTATAGCGCCCAGATCTACTGCGATTTCTCCGGCTACTCCGATCTGGCCCAAGGTCTGGCCGGGCTTATGGGGCTTCGCGTTCCGGACAACTTCAATCAGCCCTACAAGGCCATGAACCTGCGGGAATTCTGGCAGGGCTGGCACGTGAGCCTGTCCACCTGGCTGCGCGACTACCTGTACATCCCCCTGGGCGGCGGCCGTTGCGGGTCTGTGCGGCGGGGCTTCAATCTGCTCGTCACCATGGGGCTTGGCGGGCTCTGGCATGGGGCCAATCTGACCTTTTTGGTCTGGGGCCTGCTTCACGGCGTAGGACTTATCGTCACCCACGCCCTCTCCGGGCGTGTGGGGCCGGGATTGACGGGTTGGAAAGCCCAGGCGCGCGACGCGGCCTTTTGGGCCGGCACGTTTAGCTTCGTCACCCTGGCCTGGGTGTTTTTCGCCGCCCCGGATTTCGAAACGGCCGCTCAGGTGCTCCGGCGAATCGTGAGCTTCGACAGAGAGGGGGCCGGGCCTGGTGTGACCCTCATGGTCATCACCTTCGGCGTGATAGGTTTCCAGGCGTTTCGTCTTAACTGGTTGAGGTCGTGCCCGGGGCTATTGACCAGGCTGCCCGCGCCTGCCATGGCCGCAGCGCTTGGGGTCTTGGGGGCGCTTATTGTTCGTTTGGGGCCTGACGGCATGTTGCCGTTCATCTACTTCTCGTTTTAGCAAAAGGCATCTGGATCATGACGGGCCGACGGACCACTCTGATATACGCTCTGGCTCTGGCAGTAGCGGTGCTTCTGCAGTTCGACAAATTAGAGACGTGGCTTTCGGCCAGATTCCCCGATGGTCCGCCCCAAAGCCTTGCAGTGGCGATGAACGCCGTCGAGGTAGTTCATTCCGCCTCCGGTTTGGCCGGTTTGGCCTTGGCCATGGATTGTTCCACGGCCCCAATGTTCGATGGTACCTATAAAAAGACCTATCGGTGTCAGGACAGCACCCTGGTCGACAGCACCCCCCCACTGCCCAGGGAGGAATCGGTGCAGGAGGCCCAGAGCTCTCCTGTTTCTGGGAGCGAAGCCAAAATCACTCCCGAAAAGCTGGCCCCTCCGGCAAACGTCCTGGTCGTGGGGGATTCCCTGGCCATCACCCTGGCCGTGAGCCTCGACAAGGCTTTCAGGGGGTTCGAAGGCCTGACCATGATCCCCAAAGGAAAGATCGCCAGCGGGCTTCAGAATCCTCAATACTTCAACTGGGAGCAGGCCCTCAGACAGTTCATCAAGGAGTATGACCCCAAACTGGTGATCGTCATGATGGGCGCCAACGACGCCAAGTATCTGAGCCTCGACCCTGAACAGCCCGAACCGGCGGCCCTGGCCGACAAACGCCGGGCGGTCTACGAGGCCAGGTTGGAAAAATTTCTTGCGGTCATGGACGAACGCGGGGTGAGGAGTTATTGGATAGGATTGCCCGTCATGGGCGACCCGGAGCTCTCGGGGAAGAGCCGCGCGCTGAACTCCCTCGTGCGCACAGCCTGCCAGGGCTCGGCCCATGGCCGCTTTCTGGATACGTGGCCCCTGCTCTGCGACCAGCAGGGGAACTACGCCCAGCACATCCTGGACACCGCCGGCCACAGGGTGCGCGTCCGGGAGGGCGACAAGATTCACTTTTCCACGGCCGGCGGGGACATAATCGTCAAGGCCTTGCTCAAGGACGCTGGAGAGGTCATCGAGTTGCGGCCCAAGGGCAGCACGGATGTGGCCGAGGCGCCAACGCAGAACAGGATGAACGCCCAATGAGCCTCCGGCCTTGACGGCGGCCCCGAATGGGGCCAAACGGAGGTGCCATGCGTATTTCATCATTTACGAACAAGCTCGTCACCGTACTTGCGGTGCTTACCGTCACCGGATGCGCCGGGCTTGATGGAGGCGAGAACTCCGCCTTCGCCAAGTCCAGCAAGTCCCAGGCCCTGGCCGCTCTGGAACGTCCCAACCTCACCCCTAAGGACCTCTTCGCAAGCCGCCTTCCCAAGCGCCAGATCAAGACCTTGGCAGTAACGGGAGACTCGCTCTCCATAAGCCTCGCCTCCGAATTGGAAAAATGCTTGGCCAGCAAACCCGGGCTAGGATTCACAAGCCTGGGGAAGGTGTCCTCCGGTTTGGCTCGGCCCGATTTCTTCGATTGGGACCGCAACATGGAAAACCTGGCCCGTCGCTACCGGCCCGACGCGGTGGTGGTGATGCTCGGCACCAACGACAACAAACACCTGCGCCAGGCGGACGGTTCGCAGATCACCTACGGCACCGCCGAGTGGGACCGGGCGTACAGCGCCAAGGTCAAGCGCATCGTGGAGATCATCCGCTCCCACAATGCCACGGCCACAGTATTCTGGCTGGGCGCGCCGGTCATGGCCGACGAGGACTTGAACCGAGACCTTCGGCACATCAACAACCTTTTGCGCAAGACCATGGCTTCCTTGAGCGACTGCCACTATGTGGACACCTGGCCGGTGTTCGCCACAGCCGGGGGCGGTTTCGCCTTTTCCAAGCCTGATGTGGAAGGGGGAGCCGCCCTGCGAGCCAGAGACGGCATCCACCTGACCACAGCCGGTGCTCAGGCCCTGGCCGGGCGCTGCCTGGCCGCCCTGGAAACGAGGATAACCTGGGACGGCCCCTTGCAGGGGAGCGCGCCCCTGGCAGATCGCGGTGTGTGATCGCGACGAAGGACGTGTTGTCATGATTCGTATAGTTATCCTGGCGGTCCTGGCCGCCGCGCTGTCCGCAGGCCCAGCCCAAGCCAGGCTGATCAAGGAGATGCAGGTCACGCGAACGGGCAAGGTCGGCGTTGCCGCTGAGGGCCAGGCCACCGTGTACCGGCTGCTTCTTGAGAACAACAAGCTGATCGTGCTTGGCGACAGGGAGTTCTTCCCCCCGGCCACACGGGCCGCCTTGGACCAGGCTGTGGAACGCAAACTCACTGTGGAAGTCGCAGGGCATCTGCTCATTTTCAACGATCAAGCCCCAGTATTCACTTTGCCGGTGTCAAAGGTGGACGTGAAGGGTCTGGACACTCATTCCCAATCCCCTGCCCCGTCTCCGGCAACGGAACAGGTGTCTGGAGCTGGCCAGAGTTCAGGAGATGTGGAACCTTTCAGGGCGGCCAAGCTCAGATTCAACCCGGCGGTTACCCTTGGACAAGCGCTTGACAATTACGGTTTCTTCACCTCCCGCTCTTGGAAGGTCTTGGAACCGGGCAAGGCGGAGTTCAGGGGCGAAGTGGACCTCTTGAGCATTACTGAGCTGGACAGCCGTTACATAGAGAGGCTGCGTTCCAAGGATTTGCGCGAGACCTTCAAGTCCCTTACCTTCGTGGCCACCATTACCCTGCGTTCGGGCGGCTACGCCGATTGTCCGGACCCGGCCGTCGAGGCCGTTTTTCAGGACGGAACAAAGGACCGGCTGGTTTGGAAAGACCCGTCCACCTACTATTGGGAACGTATCTATCTGAACCGCAAGATCAAGTTCGACTACTTTTTGTCCAAGGCCGCTCTGAATCCAAAATACGGCAAGGGACTGGGCGCGTCAGGGCAGTAGACATCCCGGCCCGGCTTAGTTTGGTGCTCGGCTGTGAAAGCCTTTCATGGAAAGATCGAGGAGAATCAATGAAGAAATCCAAGCATCCCACCCCGGCCAGACAGGACTCTCCGGAGCCGCGTCCCATGGTCCGCAGGCAATCCGCCGTGGCCCTGTGCGTGGTCATGCTGCTTGCGGGAGTGTTTCTCGGTTGGCAGGGGGCGGTGGTTGTTTTCAACCAGGATGCCGCCCAGGGTGGCAAACCTGGAATGCATCAGCAGCAGACCCAGCAAGCTGCGCCTGGACAAAGCCAGAACCCCATGACTTCCCCCCTGATGGCCCAGGCCAAGGCCATGGAAGAACAGGCGGCCAAGAGCCCCAACGATCCTGTGGTCTGGGCCAAGCTTGGGGACACCTATTTCGATGCCGAACTGCCGGATAGGTCCGTAGTGGCTTATCAGAAATCTCTGGCGCTAAGCCCCAACCAGCCAAACGTTTGGACCGACATGGGGATCATGCTCCGGGTCATGGGGAAAACGCAGGAGGCGCTCAAGGCCTTTGAGCAGGCCATATCCATCGACCCCAAACACCAACAGGCCCGCTTGAACACGGGAGTGGTCTACCTGTTCGATCTTAAGGACAAACAGGCAGCGCTCAAGGCCTGGCAGGAGCTCCTGGCCATTCATCCCGAGGCCAAGATGCCGGACGGCAAGCGGGTGGCGGATGCGGTGAAGGAAATAACGGCTGGTAAGTAACGCCGCAAAGAATCTCGCTGACCAGTGTACACAAGGTGTATCCAGGGCTGTCAAACCGTCTTGGAACTCGCCTTTCTAACTATTGCGCTCGCCATCGATTCCGGTGGCGGGCGAATTCTTTCAGGCTGGCACCGAAGATACTCCCCTGGGTTGCGCTGAAGACAACGTCGGGGCAGCCTCGACGTTTATATCAACACCCGCTTCACGTCCTTCCCCGGCCGGTCAACCAGCATGGCCCGGCGGTAGTTCTTTGATCTCTGGCCAGTCTCGAAGACCTCGTGCCCTTTTTCGACGCAGGCCGGGCAGGCGTGTAGCGGTATCTGAACCGCAAGGCACAGCGGGCCGCTGTCCGCCCGGCTCTCGATGACCACGGTGCCAGGGCACTGCCCGCACATGAAGACCTTCTCGGTCTGGCGTTCGAAGATTCCGTCCGTGTCGTAGTGAATTTCCTTCTCGCGGACGAACCATTCGCCTTCAACACGGCCGTGCTTGGGCATGGGAGGCGGATCCATGAAATAATTCCGCAACTGGTCGGCCAGGGAAAGGGTATAGTCGGTGACGCGCTGCTCCTGCTTGATCATTTCCGGGTCGTAGGTGGGCTCGCTCACCTGGGAGGTGTCCATGTCCGCCATGGCAAGGCAGATGCCCAGGTTAACGTAGGGCAGGGCCCCCTGGATGGAGTATCCGCCTTCAAGCACAGCGATGTGAGCCCCGAGCCTGCGGGTCAGCTCGGCATACCCCTGGGCTGAAAAGGCCATGTTGGTGATGGGGTCGGAGAAGTGGTTGTCCTGCCCGGCCGAGTTGATGATGATTTCCGGTTTGAATCGTTCCAGTACTGGCAACACCACGTTGTCGAGCATGTGCAGGATGCCTTGGTCTCCTGTCCCGGGGAGTAGAGGGATGTTGCAGGTGGAGCCGATGGCAGTCGGGCCGCCAAGCTCATAGGGGAAGCCGCTGCCGGGGTAGATGGTGCGTCCGTCCTGGTGGATGGAGATGAACATCACGTCCGGATCGTTCCAGTAGATGTCCTGGGTGCCGTCGCCGTGGTGGCAGTCGGTGTCCACTATGGCGATACGGCGCACTCCGTAGCGCTCGCGCAGGTATTCCACCATCACCGCTTCGATGTTGATGGTGCAGAAGCCGCGCGTGCCGTGCACCACCTTCATGGCGTGGTGTCCTGGCGGGCGGACCAGGGCGAAGGCCCGTTTGGCTTCGCGTTCCATCACCAGCCTGGCCGCACGCATGGCCCCGCCCGCGGAGATGAGGTGCGAGGATGTGACCACCTGCTCCACGTCCGGGAAGGTGAAATGAGCCAGGTCCACGTCGCCGGTCTTGGCCACGTCGGGCTTGTATTCGCGGATGCCCTCGAAGTCGAAGAGGCCTTCCTCGCGCAGCTGGTCCTGCGTGTAGAGCAGGCGCTCCTGGCGTTCGGGGTGCGTTGGGCTGATGGCCCAATCGTAGGCCGGAAAGAACACCACGCCCAGCGAGCTTGGGGCTTTCAGCATTGGCGGCTCACCGCCTTGCGGTATCCGGGCAGCACGCCAGGCTTGATCTGGCATTTGACGCGGATGGTTCTGCCAACCATGGCGTCGTCCTCGACCATGTTGAACGATTGCGCTTCAATGGTCTCCATCATTCCCTCGGGATCTTCGATGCGCAGATGCTCCAGATACTGGCGCAGGTACCTGGCGGCGTCTTCCTGGGCCGCGTCCAAGTCGTAGGAACGGGGAACACTTTCCTCGACATCAAGGCCTGGGATGAGCATGCGCCCCCGCTGCGTGTCCGCGAAGAGCTCGGCGGAAAGAGTGGGCCGTGAGAGGGCCGCGCCGATGGCATTGGCCACGGCGTAGTTGCCGGGAACCAGCACGTCCTCGGGAAACACTTCGGACAGAAGTCCCGCCATGGCCTTGGCCGGTCCTCCCATGACGTAGACGGTCTTTGGAACCAAACGCTTGCCTTCGAGCAGTTCGTAGATGGTGTAGACGGGGCGGTCGTTCACCGCCCGGGTGAGCTCGATCACGGCCGCCCGGATGGAAGTGACAGCTGCCAAGGCCGCGTCTTGGGCCATGGTTCGTCCATCGGAACCGTGCTGGGCGGCCAGTTCATTCAAACCCCGGCGGGAGGCGGACACGTCGCCAAGCTCTGCCGAGCCCAATACATTGAGGGCGTCGGTCAATGTGGGGTGGTTGCCGCCTTCAGCCATGGCCGGTCCGAGCCTGCGCGGGCCGACACGAACATGGCCGGCTACAAAGGTGATGGCCGAGTCTCCGCCAATGCCGATGGACCGGCTCTTGAGCGCCCGGACCAGAGTCGGTCTGCCGGAAATCACTGCCCCTTCCGGTTCGATAAGCGGCGCTCCGTCAGCGAAAAGCGCGATGTCCGTGGTGGTTCCGCCGATATCAAGAATGACCGAATCCTGGTCGATGTCGCACACCGCGATGATGCCCATGACCGATGCGGCCGGGCCGGAGAGGATGGATTCCACGGGAAACGTGCGGGACATGGACAGGGGCATGGTGCCCCCGTCCGCCTTCAGGATGTTCACCTGGGCATTCAAGCCGAAGCCGATGGCCGATCGCTGCACCGCGTCGGCGAAGCGGTTGAACACCCGCCAGACCGAGGCGTTGAAAACAGCGGTGTGGATGCGGCGTCCAAAGCCCAACTGCCCGGAAAACTCGTGGCCGCAGCTGACGAAGTCGGCCTGGGGATGGACCACCCCCCGCAGGGTTTCCTCGAAATCGGGGTTTCGGGGGGAGAACTTGCCCACGCATGCGTAAACGCTCACACCGGCTGTTTTGCAGTGGGCCGCGTGCTCAAGGGCGGAAATTTCATCCAGGGGGGAGGTTATGCGCCCCCGGTGGTCGGTGGCGCCGGAAATGGTCCGGAAATGCTGGCCCACGGCGTATGCGTTCGGGTTGACCCCGGGACCCGCGGCCACGAAAACGCCAACGGGCTCAGTCAAGCCCTCCACGATGGCGTTGGTGGACAAGGTGGTGGAGAGATTCAGGCGGGTTATGGGCTCATGGCCGGCCTGGGGCACAATCTGTCCCAGAACATCGCGGATTGAGGCCATCAGATCCGTATGGTTCGTCTTGGCCTTGGCCCAGGCCTTAAGACCGTCCGTCCCCACCAGGACGGCGTCCGTGTGCGTGCCCCCCACGTCTATGCCAAGCAGCATGGAGTCAAGCTAGCACGGATTGTTTCCAAACACCATTGCCTTAAGGCTCACAACCTCACGCTTACGGGAAAAGAATACCCACCACGGCACCCGTCATGAGCGAGGCGAGGGCCCCGGCGGCCAGGGCGCGCATGGACAAGGAGGCGATCTCGGTGCGCCGTTCCGGGCAGAGCGCTCCCATCCCCCCTATGATGATCCCGACGCTGCCGAAATTGGCGAAGCTGCACATGGCGTAGGCCAGAATAAGCTTGGTGCGTTCGGACAAGGCGTTGGCAGGAAGGTTGGCCATGTCGATGAACGCGATGAACTCGTTGAGCACCACCTTGGTGCCAAGAAGGCTTCCCGCCGTGTGGGCCTCCTGCCAGGGCACGCCCAGAAGCCAGGCCAGGGGAGAGAGCAGCCAGCCCAGCATGCGCTGCAGAGTAAGCTGTTCGCCTCCGAAGTCGGGTGCCAGGTCAAGCCCCAGGTTCACGATCTTCACCAGGGCGATGAAGGCGATGAGCATGGCGATGATGTTCAAAAAAAGCTGGAATCCCTCCCAGGTGCCCCTGGCCACGGCGTCCATGGAACCGGTGGCCGGGGAGGGGGGGATGTCCTCGCCCAGGGTGGGTGCCTCGGTTTCCGGGATGATAACAGCGGCAATTGCCAGGGCGGCCGGGGCATGGATGACCGATGCGGTAAGGATATGCCCGAGCGCGTCCGGGATCACGTTGCCCAGCACCGCGGCGTAGAGCATGAGCATGGTTCCGGCGATGCAGGAGAGCCCCGTGGCCATGAGGGCGAATAATTCGCTCCTGGTCATCTGGAGTAGGTATGGCCGGATCAGAAGCGGAGCCTCGATCATGCCCAGGAAGATGGTTCCGGCCGCGCCCACGCCCAGGGCTCCGCCGATGCCCATGGACTTCTTGAGTACCCAGGAAAAGGCATGCACCACCCGGGGCAGGATGCGCCAATAATAGAGGAGCGAAGTCAGCGCCGCGATGACGATCACCAGGGGCAACGCCTGGAAGGCCAGGATAAAGCTTTGTCCGGGCTTGGGATCGGGAAAGGGGACGGGGCCGCCTCCCAGGTAGCCGAACACGAAGGTTGTGCCGGCGCGGGTGGCCTCCTCCATGGCCAGGACCACCTTGTTCAGGGTCATGAAAACCCCGGAGAACAGAGGAACCTTGAGCATGAGACCCGCGATGGCGAACTGCAACGCAATGCCGCCAAGCAGCATGCGCCAGGGTACACGCCCGCGGTTGGTGCTTAAAAGCCAGGCGATGCAGACCAGGACAACCAGACCCAGGGCGCTTTTGATCATGAAGCCTCGAAGGGGTGTTCAAAAAGAAAGGTTACGGGATGATGGGCGCCTGAACCGGACACCCCGGCCGAGCCAACGATCGGCAACTATTTGCAGGGGTTGTCCGCAGCAGTCAAGGGCCCTCACGCGGCGGGTGGACTCAGTCCGTTGCGGAGGGTGTCGAAGAGGGCGCGGAGCGCTTCCCGGTCGCCTATGAAGGCCTTCACGCAGGCCGGGTCGAAGTGCGTGCCGCTCTCCTTTACGAGTATCTCTATGGCTCCGTCGAAACTCGTGGCATCTTTGTAGCGCCTCGCGGTGGTTATGGCGTCGAACGCGTCCACCACGGCCACGATACGGGCTGACAAGGGGATGCCGGTCTCCTTGAGGCCTTGCTGATATCCCGAACCGTCCCATTTCTCGTGGTGATAACGGGCGATGTCGTTGGCCACCCTCATGAATTCGGACTGAGGCGGACTCAGGATGTCCTTGCCTATGTCCACGTGGGTCTGCATGACGGTCCACTCTTCATCCGTGAGCTTGCCGGGTTTTTTCAGGATGCTGTCGGGTATGCCCAGCTTGCCCACGTCGTGCAGGGGCGCGGCGATGGATATGGTGTCCACGTCCTTCTGGTCCAGGTTCAGTCTCGCGGCGAGGAATTCCGCATAATAGCTGATGCGCAGGAGGTGGTCGCCGGTTTCCTTGTCCCGCAATTCCGCGCAGCTCGCCAGGTGCAGGACCGTTTCCTTGTGGGCGTGCTTGATGTCGTTTTGCAGCTTGATGTTCGATTCCTCGTACTCCCTGAGCCATGCCTTGAGCTCTCCGAAGGCTTCGAAGAGGGATTGTATCTCCCTGAAGGAGCTGCGCTGCTCAGATTGGGGGGAGATGATCCGGTTTTTTATCGAGTGGGCCTCCTGCTCAAGTTCGGTCAGGGGCTGGGTTATCCTTCTGGAGACGAACAGGGCCGCCAATGTGGCCCCCACAGTCACGATCAGGGTGATCAGGTAGAAGATGGACAGCCCTCTTTTCAGCGGGCCTACGTACTCGTTCTTGGGGTAGACGGCGCCTATGTACCATTGCGAGTCGAGATACGAGAGGGATTTGAACAGAGCCAGGTAGTCGGCTCCGTCATGGGTGAAGGTGGCAATGAGTCCCTCGGGTTTGGTCAGGTCGATGGGGCCTTCGCTGAGTCTCAAGGCCTTGAAGGCCTGCTGGGTAAGTGGCTGGTCTATTTCGGAGATGTTGAGCAGCCGGCTGCGGTCCTTCCTGGCGGTGACCGCGGCGAGAAGGGCGGTCATGTCGTGGTGGGCGATGAGCGCTCCTTCCCGGTCCACGATGAAGGAAGTGCCGCCCTGACCGATCTGTATGGCCTTGAGAAAGGATGACATGCTCCCAAGTTCGATGTCCACGGCAGCCACCCCGATGAAATGCCCCTTATGGTCGTAGGCAGGGCAGGCCGTGGTGATGCCCGGCACGCTCTGGTGGAAGAAGATGTACGGGTCCACCCAGGTCAATTGTCCTTTGTCACGGGCTTTTATAAACCACGGCCTGAGCCTCGGATCGTACGGGTCGTCCACCTCCAGATCGCTTACAATTTCTCCGTTGGCGTCGTAGCGCCTCTCGGTGGCCGTACGCTTGCCGTCCTTGTTGACGATGGTGAGGGTCTCCGCACAGGGAAGCTGGCATTCGTCGTCCTGGTAGGCGTAAGCGAAATCGCCGTTGGCGAAACCGAAGTATATCCCAGAGTACCTGTTAATCCTTAGGGTTTCGAGGAAGTACTGGGTCATTTTGTCGATGTCGCCGCTTAGGATGATCTCCTCGCGAACGAGGCGGCTGGTGAGGTTGGCCGAGGCGCTGGCGAAGTTTAAGTAGCTGCGGCTCTGCATGGTGCTCGAGGTGACGGCGTTCTCCATGAGCGCAATGGCATGAGGAAGAAGGAAGCTTTCAGACGAATAGTAGATGATGATGGAGAGAGTGATGGACGCACCCCACAGGAGCGTGAGGAGCGCGATGACCATGGCGGAAGAAAGGGAAAGACGGGATTTCCCCATCAGGTTGTCTCCACAGGGGCCGTCGGCCATTATGGTTCGTGGGGTACACCTTTTGTAAAAAAGGTATCCGAAAAGTGAACAGGGAGGAAGTGATTCATCTCGCGGAGTTTTCACCAGCCCGAAAACACAAAAAAAGCCGCCCCGGAATCCCGGGGCGGCCTGAGAAGACATGCGGCTTGGAGTTCTACAGACCCTTGGGCTCGCCAAGGCCGGGCAATGCGCCGGACAGAGCATGCGCCGCACCCAGGATCGTCGCTTCGTCCCAGGCCTTGCCGAACATCTGCAATCCAACGGGCAGGCCGGTGTCCTTGCCAAGCCCAACAGGGACCGAAAGCCCGGGAAGGCCGGACAGGTTGAGCGAGATGGTAAAAATGTCGGCCAAATACATCTGGAGGGGGTCACCGGTTTTCTCGCCCAGGCCGAAGGCGGTGAACGGCGAGGTTGGCCCCACGATCACGTCGCACTTTTCAAAGGCGTTCAAAAAGTCCTGACGGATAAGACGGCGCACCTGGGCCGCCTTGCGGTAGTAGGCATCGTAGTAGCCGGCTGAAAGCACGTATGTGCCGAGCACAATGCGGCGCTGCACTTCCTCCCCGAAACCCTTGGAGCGGGAAAGCTCGTAAAGCTCCTTTAAGTCGCGAGCCTCGGGCGAGCGGTAGCCGTAGCGCACGCCGTCGAAGCGGGCCAGGTTGGAGCTGGCTTCGGCCATGGCCACGATGTAGTAGGTGGCGATGGCGTACTGGGTGTGGGGCAGCTTCACCGGAACGATTTCGGCTCCGAGGGACTTGGCGGTGTCCATGGCAGCCTGGCAGCGGTCCCTGACCTCCGGAGTGAGTCCCTCGCCCCAGTATTCCCCGGGCATGCCCAGGCGAAGTCCCTTGAGGTCCCTGCGCGCGGCGGTTTCAGCCTCAAAGTCCGGGACCGGGCGGGGTGCGGAGGTGGAATCCTTGGGGTCGTGGCCGGACATGACTGCAAGCATTGCCGCGCAATCGGTCGGGGTGCGGGCCATGGGGCCGACCTGGTCCAGGCTTGATCCGTAGGCCACCACTCCATAGCGGGAGATGCGCCCGTAAGTGGGCTTGATGCCAGTCACGCCGCAGAAGGCGGCTGGCAAGCGGATGGAGCCGCCCGTATCCGTGCCCAAGGAGGAGAAGCATTGTCCGGCCGCAACGGTGGCACCAGAGCCGCCGCTTGAACCGCCGGGAACCTTGTCCAGGGCCCAGGGGTTGCGGGTGGGTTTGAAGGCCGAGTTTTCGGTGGAGGACCCCATGGCGAATTCGTCCATGTTGGCCTTGCCCAGGAGGATGGCCCCCGCATTCTTCAGGCGCTCCACACAGGTGGCGTCGTAAAAGGGCACGAAGTTCTCGAGGATTTTCGAGCCGCAGGTGGTGGGAACGCCCTTGGTGCAGATGGCGTCCTTCACCACGATGGGCACGCCCCAGAGCGGCTTGTCCTTGTCTGGTCCGGCTTGGTCCAGAGCCTTGGCTTGTTCGAGCACCGCTTCTGCCTGGACACAAAGCAGGGCGTCCACCTTGGGCTCGGTGGCCTGTATGCGGTCCAGGCAGGCCTGGGTGGCCTGGGTGGCGGAGATATCCTTGGCGGCCAGCTTGGCGCGCAGGTCCGTGAGAGTAAGCGTTGTAATGTCTGGCATGGCGCGTCCTTTACCCGGCGACGATCTTGGGGACGATGAAGAACCTGCCGTCGGACTCGGGGGCCTGGGCCAGCACGTCGGCTCGCTGGCAGGTCTTTCGGGCCTTGTCCTCGCGCATGGGGGTGTCGTGCTCCACAGGGCTGTATAGGGGCTCGACTCCGTCGGTGGGGCAGGAGGCCAGGGTGTCCATATAGGAGAGGATGTCGCCCATCTGGGCGGCCAGATGCTCAAGCTTGTCTTCAGGCAGCGTAAGCCGCGCCAGGGCGGCCACCTTGGCTGCCTGTTCAGGTGTGAATTTCATGGGGAGACTCCTTGGGTGGCGGACGAAGGCTTAGTATCCGCAGACGGGGCGTTTCGCAAGAAGGAGGGCTTCTCGAAGAACACGTGGAGAAACCCGGCGAACACAGCGGAAAAGGCCAGGCTCATAGCGTAGTGAGCAGCGATGGCCTGAATGGAGTGCAATTCTCCCTGGAGAATGGAGCGCGAGAGCCTGAACCCCCAGGTGGTGTGGATGAGATAAAATGGCAGGGCCACGGCCCCGAAATAACGCAGAACGGGGTGTGCCAGCGGCAGCAAGAAAGGAGGAACGGTTTGGGATAAAGGGGCCGCTCCACTACCACGCCGGGCTTTCCGGGAGATCACGTTACAGGCTGTCAGGCCGAATACGAGGAGCTTGGCGGCCAGAATGATGCCAAGAAGAGTGATAAATGGAGGAAATCCAGCTGGAGCCTCAAGAAATACCAGAGTCCTGGCGATCGTGGCGAGGTCAGGCTGCATATAGCTTAAAGAGGGCAGGACAACGAGCAGGTACAAACCATAGATGCGACTGAACGTATTCAGAAAATACCGGCCTGGATCGGCACCGCCGTAACCCTTGCGCACCAGCAGGAACCCGCAGATGATCAGCATGACAATCCATGCAGCTTCACCCGGAGCCACAGCCAGCCGCAAGGCATTGAGGGCAGTATCCATCCACGGTTTTCCCCGGGCGATGCGCGACAGCTTGGCCGGGTCGAACTGGCTGTAGAAGCTCCAGTGGAAGAACCACAGCACGGCCATCCCCCGCAGGCCTTGCAGGGCCGGAATGTAGTCATCCCGGTAGAGAAAGGTTTTTTTGAGCCAGCCCATGTCAGCGCCTTGTGAAGTAGAACTTTTCCAGGTGCATGTACAAGAAGGTGGCCAGGATGAACGAAACGCCCAGGCTCAGGCCGTAGTGCAGCGCGAGTCCTGCCAGGCTGGCTGGCTTGCCGAAGAGGGTGGTGGCCAGAGGCAGACCCCACTGGGTGTGGAGGAGAAACAGCGAGTAGCTCACGGCTCCCACGCAGCGAAGCGGCATCCAGGTGAAGATTCCGCCTCCAGCGGGCAGGGCGGCAGAGTGAACTCCTCTTGGTGTATGTTGGCTGCCAGGTGAGGTTTTTGCGCTTGCGGCGTTCACCAAAGAGGCCACCAACAGGGCCACAACAAGATCGAACAGGGTGAAATAGCCCAAGGCCAGCGCGGGCGACTTCGCAGAAAGCATGCCCACGACATCTTGCGACCACAACCAACAGGCCAGGGCCAGCACCCCAAGGCAGACCGGCCAGACCCCACGCGGAACCATCTCGAATACCCGCCTGCCGCGAGTGTCGGCCCGGAGCATGGCCAATCCTATGCCTACGAAGAACCCCACGAAGCGCCAGTCGGAGAGAACCGGAGTCAGCTTGAAAGAGAGGCTGTTGGCCACGAAGAGTACGCACAGCGCCGACCATGAGAGCCAGGGCGGACCGTTCTTGCCGCGCCCCAGCACGATGAGCCACACCCCGCACAACAGGTAAAAGTACATCTCGTAGACCAATGCCCAGGAGACGAAGGTGACCAGCTTGGACCCGAACAGGTCGAGAAAGAAGACGTTGTCCACGATCTCCTTCCAGTTGGCGTTTACCCAGTAAAGCGCGGGGATGTTTATCACCAGCACCACCGGAAGCAGGCGTTTGTAGCGTTCCACCAGGAACCGGGAGAGATTCGGGCGCTTGCGGGTAAGTGAACCGTAGATGAGAAAGCCCGAGACCACGAAAAACACGTCCACCCCGTGGGAGCCGGAATGAAGGGTGTGCAGAATCTCGTGGAGGAGGCCACCAGGGGCGACGAAGTAGGAGGCGTCGGCGAACTGGGCGAAGAAATGGACGTTGAAGATCATCAGGCAGGCCAGACCGCGAAGCCCGTCCAGCCCGGGAACAGCGCGGGCGGCCAGGGCGAACGGGTCCCAGGCCGCCCGTTCGGGCAAAGCCCGCACGGAATTCACTGCTGGGGCTGCTGCTTGGCCCTCAGGGCGTCCAGGCGCTCCTTGAAGCCGTCCTTGTCCACCGGGGCCAGCCCCTCAACCGAGGGCCTGAAAAAGTACATGGACATCTTGGCGTGCCCGGAGCTGTCCCAGCTGATGGGAGCCATGGCCCATTCCATCTTTTTGGACGCCTCGTTAAGCCGTCTGGTGATTTCCGAGGGAGCGGTATCTGGCGAAACCGTACCGGCCGTGGCTGCCAGACGCACGAAGTCGAAACCCAGGGAGGTCCAGAAGTCGGCGTCGGCCTGCTGGTCCTTGGGAAGATGGGACCTCAAGTCGGTCACGACCTTGGAGGTGGACTGCGGCCACCAGGCTCCCGGGCAGAATGCGAAACGGTAGTTGGCGGGGTTGATGTTCGGCTTGGCCCCCTGTCCGGAGAGCGCGGTGGACCACAGCTGCGGACCGAGCACGATGAGCGAGTCCGCCTGGTAGAACTGGAGCTGGCCGATCATGTGCTCGGCACGCTGCAGTTCGTCTGGGATGTAGATGGCATCGAAGTCAGGGCGGGCCGCGAAGTTTTTGCCGTCGGTTCCCTTGGGAACGGCTCTGACCATGCTTTTCACTATGTCGCCCCATTTGGGCACGTCCTGGGGGGGATAGGGCTGGATGGTGGCGACTTCGCCCCCGCGAGCGGTGACGGCTGCGGAAAAGGCGTCGGCCAGACGTTTGCCCATGCGGTCCTCGGGGTAGAGAACCCCGTAGCGCTTCACGCCCTCTTCAATTGGAATGTTCAACACAGCGCTGACCTCGTCCTGCGGGCTCCAGAAGAACCGCCAGACGTGCTTGCCTTCCTCGGCGTCGGAGATTTCGGGCATGAAGGTGAGAAACACTCTGCGGGACAATTCGCCGCTGGGCGGGAGGCTCTTGAAGTAGGAGGCGTGCATGGGCCCGCCCACCAGGGTGACCTCATGGGGCAGGGCCGTCAGGTGGTCCACGAAATTGGGATCATCGGTGTTGATCACCCGGATGTCCACCTGCGATCCCTGGGCGGTGAGCATGGCCTTGGCCGCGTTGGCTCCGGCCTGCACTTTGGAGGCCAGACCGCGCAGCTGTCCGGTCTGGGGCAGCAGCAGGGCCACGGCCACGGTGCCGGGCTTGACGAGGGCCGTGTCCTTCTCGGGAATCGGCGGAGCGGCCTTCACCCCTGAAGTGGCCTCGCTCAAACCCCTGGCGAGAATGCGTCCGGGAAGGTCGCGATCGGCCAGGTCCGAGGAACGGGCCAGCCGGTCGGCCATGTCCTGCATGCGCCCGCGTTCCGCGGGATTGGCTGAGACAGCCCTGCGAAGGTTCTCAAAAGCGATCAGGTTGTAGGGAAAGACGTTCTTGTTGGCTTCGTTCACCGTTGAAAGAAAAGCGGACATGGGCTTGGGCTCAAGCGAACCCAGCATGCGGGCAGTGTCCGACTCGAACTGGGCGCGGTCCTTGCGGTTGGGCGCTTTGGCGTGCTGGGTACGAAGGGCCTGGGCAGCCTGGCTGGCCTGGTCGCGGGAAGCATAGCGCTTGGCAAGTTCGATGCCCGCCGGGCCGGTCAGCTCGAACGGATTCCCCCTGCCCTGGAGTATCTTGGCCAGATGTTCTTCAGCCTGGCGTTCGCGTCCTGTGGCTGAAAGAGCTTGGATGTACAGGCTGGTCCATTCCCAGGTTGCTTTCACTTTGGAATCGGTCTGGGCCCAGTTGTCCAGGGAAGTCAGGGCCTCTGCGGCCCGGCCGGTATAGAGAGCGGCCCTGGCGGAGCGCTCGTGGGCGGTGAGCTTTGCCTCGCGTGTGAGGGACTGGCCTTGCAGGATCAAACCGTAGAGGGTGAGCGCCCGGTCGTATTTCGCGGCCCGCCATGCTTCGTCGGCTTTGGCCTGGAGCGCCGCCTGCTCCTGGGGAGAGGTTGGCGGGGCATCCTTGCCGAAGAAGTCCATCCCGGCACAGCCCGAGAGGGTAAAAAGCAATATGATGAGAGAGGCGTTGAGCAGGCGTGAGGTGATCATGGCGGGTAAACCCTTGTGGAGTATTCGAATCAGTGTGCGCTACTCTAGCTCCCATCTCGCGTCAAATCAAGGATTGGCGTGGTGTATGGAATGGCATGCCAGGCATCGGCATTGCGGATTTGCCTTTTTGCCTCTCCCCTGCCAAACAGGTTTTCCATGAGTGACGTACTGATACACGCCTTGGCCGAAAGGGCCGAGGCCCTGTTCTTGAGCCGTGAAATGTACTGTGCCGAATCCATCATGACGGTGTTGAACGATGGCCTGGGTGGCGGCTTGGACCGCGAGCAGGCGCGTGGTCTGGCCATGGGGTTCGGCGAGGGTCTGGGAAAGGCGGGATGCATCTGCGGGGCATTGGCCGGGGCGGTTATGGCCACGTCGTGGTTTTTATCACGGAGTTTGCCGCCAACAACGGTCCGGGAAGCATCTAAAATATTGCACGATAAGTTCAAAGCCGATCACGGTTCTTCCTGCTGCCGGGTCCTGACCAAGCCGGTCAAGGCCGTGCCGGCCAAGCATTTCGCGAAATGTTCGGGGCTTACCCGCTACGGCACGGAATTGGCAGCCAGGCTCATACTTGAACGCCTGCCCGAATTGGCCGGCGGCGCGCACCATCCTCGCCTTCGCCGCCGTTCCCGGCTGGCGTCTCTTCTGCGCCGCTTGGCGGACAAGCTCGGATAATCCGGAGACGATTATGAAACGCATTGTCCTTGCCCTGGGCATTTGTCTGCTGGCCCTTCCAGCTTGGGCCGGGGAACTGCCCAGGGGCCTCTCTCCGCAAATGCCTCTCACAGTGGACGTGGCGACGGGAACCCTTTCCTTTCTGGCCGAGCTTAATCCCAGGAAAACGGGAGACATTCTCCAGCATTTCGCGGTGTTCAAAGATGGGGAATACGCGGAAAAGGCTCTGTTTAAAGGCTACATCACCCCCAGGCAGTTTTACGACGCCATGGTCCTGCTCGGCTTCAAGGCCGGTGACAACATGACCATGCAAAACTGGCACACCACCCAGGTGGAAGGCGATTCCCTCCGGATCATGGTGACCGTGGAGGGAGTGACAAAAACCATGGATATCAACGAGTTGATTAAAGATCCAGGGGGGCGCGACATTGATATGCGCTTCGGTGGCAACCTGAACACGGCAACCCGGCCCGGATCCAGCGGCTGCCTGATCTGCCTGTTCAGCTGCCCCATGGGGATAGTGAGCAACCATCAGGCGCTGTTCAAGGAGATAAGCGGCCTGGGGAGCGTGAAGTACCACGCTCAAGGGTTGTCGGACAAGGAAACCTGGGCCGTGGTGAGCATAAGCAGGAAGTGACGTGGCCGGCAGGTCTCTTTCTGTGTGGGCAAAAGAGTAAAGCCCGGCCGGAGGATCTCCGACCGGGCTTTTGTATTCTTCTTCGCGGCTGCGTTTATTTCTTCACTTCGGTGTAGTCCGCGTCGACCACATCCTCGTCCTTGGCGTGGCCACCAGGATGCCCGCCCTCGGGACCTGCGCCGGGGCCGCCCGCTTCCGGGCCGCCGGGCTGAGCGCCCTGCTGCTGGTAGAGTTTTTCGGCCAGCTTGTGGGCCACCTGGGAGAGTTCCTCCGTGGCCTTCTTGATGGCCTCGGCATCCTCGCCCTTCATGAGTTCCTTCAGCTTCTCGCACTTGGCCTCGATCTCGCCCTTGGTCACCGCGTCCACCTTGTCGCCAAGATCGCGCAGGCTCTTCTCCGTGGTGTAGACCAAAGTGTCGGCGTGGTTTCTGGCCTCAATGGTTTCCTGCTTCTTCTTGTCGTCGTCCGCGTGGGATTCGGCGTCCTTGATCAGGCGCTGGATCTCGGCTTCGGAAAGGCCGGAGGAGGCGGTGATCTGAATGGACTGCTGCTTGCCCGTGGCGGTGTCCTTGGCGGATACGTTCACGATGCCGTTGGCGTCGATGTCGAAGCTGACTTCGATCTGCGGCACGCCGCGAGGGGCGGCGGGGATGCCGGTGAGCTCGAAGCGGCCCAGGGTCATGTTGTCCGCGGCCATGGGACGCTCGCCCTGCATGGCGTGGATGGACACCGAGGGCTGGTTGTCGGCCGCGGTGGTGAACACCTGCGATTTACGGGTGGGGATGGTGGTGTTGCGCTCTATCAGCTTGGTGAACACGCCGCCCAGGGTCTCGATGCCAAGCGACAGCGGAGTCACGTCCAGAAGCAGCACGTCCTTGACGTCGCCGGCCAGGATGCCGCCCTGGATGGCCGCGCCCATAGCCACAACCTCGTCGGGGTTCATGGAACGGTTGGGCTCCCTGCCGAAGAGTTCCTTCACCTTCTGGGCCACCATGGGCATGCGGGTCATGCCGCCAACCAGGATGACTTCGTCGATTTCGGAAGCGGTAAGCCCGGCATCAGCCATGGCCTTCTTGCAGGGACCAGCGGTGCGTTCGATCAGGTCTTCCACCAGCTTCTCGAGCTTGCCGCGCGAGAGCTTGACCATCATGTGCTTGGGGCCATTGGCGTCAGCGGTGATGAAGGGCAGGTTGACCTCGGTCTCCATGGAGGTGGAGAGTTCCTTCTTGGCCTTTTCAGCAGCTTCCTTGAGGCGCTGCAGGGCCATGCGGTCCTGGGACAGGTCGATGCCGTTCTCGCGCTTGAATTCGTCCACCAAGTACTGGATGACGCGATGGTCGAAGTCCTCGCCGCCAAGGAAGGTGTCGCCGTTGGTGGCGCGCACTTCCACGACGTTGTCGCCCACTTCCAGGATGGAGATGTCGAAGGTGCCGCCGCCCAAGTCAAACACGGCGATCTTTTCGTTGGCCTTCTTGTCGAACCCGTAGGCCAGGGACGCGGCGGTGGGCTCGTTTATGATGCGCTTGACGTCAAGGCCAGCGATGCGGCCGGCGTCCTTGGTGGCCTGACGCTGGGAGTCGTTGAAGTAGGCCGGAACGGTGATGACCGCTTCGGTGACGGTTTCGCCCAGATAGGCTTCCGCGTCGGACTTCAGTTTCCCCAGGATCATTGCCGATATCTCGGGCGCCGAGTAGCGCTTTCCGTCCACTTCGACGGCAGCGTCGCCGTTGGCGCCGGAAACGATCTTATAGGGGCAGTGCTTCAGCCATTCGGCCACCTCGGGGGTGTCGAAGCTGCGGCCCATGAGGCGCTTCACCGCGAAAATGGTGCGCTCCGGGTTGGTGACTGCCTGGCGCTTGGCGATTTCGCCCACCAGACGTTCCTTGGTGAAGGCGACGATGGAGGGCGTGGTGCGCCCGCCTTCAGGGTTGGTTATGCATTTCGGGTCCTTGCCCTCCATGACATAGACGCACGAGTTGGTCGTGCCGAGGTCGATCCCGATTATTTTGCCCATGAAATCCGTTCCTCCTTGGGGTAGATGTCAGCCGGTGTCGCGTATGGAACCGGATTGTGTCGACGTGCGAAGCGCCCGGCTAGCGGGCGCGTTCAGGTCCCGACTATAAGGCGCATTTCCGAAGTGTAAAGGGGGCTTGCGGTATTTTTCGTCCTTTGGAGAGCCTTAACCCTGGCTTACCAGCACTTTGGCGGGCCTGAGCAGCCTGCCGCGCAGACGATAGCCCGCCTGCATCACCTGAAGCACATGATTCGGGGGAGTCTCGCCCCCCGGCTGCATGCCGACGGCCTCGTGCACCTCGGGGTTGAATTCCTCGCCCTGCTGGCCGCAGGCCTCCAGACCGTGGCGGGCCAGAATATCCAGAAAGACCTTTCGGGTCATGTCCACCCCCATCACCACGTCCTTGCAGGCAGCGATGCTGCGGCCGTGGGCCAGGGCCAGGTCCAGGTTGTCAAGCACAGGCAGGAGGTCGGAGAGAACGCCTTCGGCAGCGTACTTCACGAACTCCTCCTTCTCCTTGATCAACCGTTTCTTGAGGTTGTCCGCCTCGGCCAGGGCGCGCAAACGCTTGTCCGCTTCGGCCGCAACTTCCAGCTTGAGGCGGTCGATCTCCTCCTCGGGCGTGAGCGGCTTGGCTTCCGCAGGGGTGTCGGAGGCATCGGGGATATCTTTATCAGGCGTCATTATTCGCTCCTTAAAATAGGCATCCGTATCGTCAGCTGATAGTAGGAAAACCAGGTATTAGAAATGTTTGCCCAGCATGCTGGTGATGAGCTGGGCCGTGTAGTGCACCAGCGGCACCACCTCGGCGTAGTCCATGCGCAGGGGACCCAAAACGCTCACGGCTCCCATGGGGGTTCCCTGGCCGCCGTAAGGGGAAGTAACCAGTCCGCATCCGGCCAGATCCGTCACCTGGGCTTCCTCGCCCAGCACGATCACGGTCCGGTATTGAGCCATGGTCTTGTCCAGAACTTCCAGAAGGCGCGTGCGGTCTTCCAGGGCCTTGAGCACCTCGCGCATGGTTCCCACGTCGGAGAAGTCTGGCTGGGAGAGCATGTTGAGGGTGCCTTCCACATACATCTCCGGGGATTCGGAAAAAGAAAAGGTGTCCATGGCCAGGGTCAAGGCCCGGCCTGTAAGGTTGGAGAGCTCCCTCTCGGCTGCGGCCATTTCGGCGATGATACGGGTGCGCACCTCGGCCACGGTGAGGTCCTGGAAGTGGTGGTTCAGGTAATTGCCGAAGTGGACCAGATCGTCCGCAGTGATGCCGTCGTCAACCGCAACCAGGCGTTTCTGTACCAACCCGCCCTGGAGCACCAGTATGGCCATGACCAGGCCCGGGCGAAGCAGCACGAAATCTATCTGGCGCCAGCGGGCCATGGAGTGCCTGGGGGCCAAAACCATGCACACCTGCTTGGATACGGTGGACAGAACCCGGGAAGCGTGCCGGAGGATGTCGTCGATCTCAAGTCCGGCCTGGCCCAGGGAAGCTGCCATCATTTCCTTGACCGGGCGGGGCAGGGGGCGAAGCTGCATCACCTGGTCCAGGTAGAGCCTGAATGCCTTGGCCGTGGGCACCCGGCCGGCGGAGGTGTGCGGCTGCTCAAGGTAGCCCTTCTCCGTGAGATCGGACATGGTGTTGCGGATTGAGGCAGGGGAGAGTTGCACCTGCCCGGTTTTGGACACGGTTCGAGACCCCACGGGCTGAGCCTTGGCTACGTAGTCCTCCACGATGGCCGTGAGGACTTCGAGTTCGCGCTGGAAGAGTGGGGTGTCCCGCATGGTTTTGGCACTCGTCTTTTGAGAGTGCCAAACAGCTAACAACGGTGGGCGGTGCTGTCAAGACGGCGGTCGTGAACCAGGGCCGGGTTGACGCGCCCTTGGGGCGCCGCCGCTTAAGTCGGGTGGCCGGCAGGCAGGGAGTGGGAAGGCTCCAGGTCGAGCACTTCCTGGCCGCGCACATAGGGCATGAGCACGGGCTTGTTCACCTGGGAAAGCAGGTTCTCGATGGCGGCCTTCAAGCGCAGGATGGCCTCGGCAACTCCCTGGAGGGAATTGACCTTGCGGTCCAGGTCCAGCTCGATGAGCAGCTTGCGCAGGGAAGCGATCTCGCGGGCCAGGCCTTCCACGTCTCTGTCCGGAAGGGTCCTCCCCAGGGCGGACTTCACTTCGCCGGAGAGGTATTCCAGCTCCTCCATGACCAGGGAGTTGTAATTCATCATGATGCCCAGCACATTGTTGCCCACGTGGGCCATGCCGCCCGCCGCCTTGGCCAGGGCGTCCTTGCCGACCTCAAGCTGGCGGCCCACGGTGAGGGAAACGATCTTGGAGGCGTCCGCCAGGAACTGCGAATCGAAGCGGTCAAAAAAACCGGGCTGGTGCGAATAGAGGTTTATGGCGCCGAACGCCTCGCAGTCGGTACGGAGCAAAAAGGCCAGGCGGGAGCGGTAGCCCTCGTGGTAGGCCATGCAGTCCACGGATTCTCCTCCGCGTTCCAGCCCGCGCAGGTCGTTGGAAAGAACGTGAAAGATGCCCCGTTCGTGCACAGCCTGCATGACCGGGTGGTTGGGGAGCGAATCCTCCATGGCCCAGACGAAGATGGGGGTCTGCTTGTCTTCGGAGTCGTTGGCCGCCACGTTGATCCAGCTGCCTTCGTCGTCCCGCAGGCGGCAGACGTACAGGTCCGCCCCCAGCTCTCGGAGCAGGATCTCACCGGACTGCTCCAGAACTTCCTCGGCAGTGGTGAACTCCTGTCCGGCCGCGATGAGGGCGTAGATGATTTCGATCATGAGCGTGGAAGACTCGTAGGCGCGCTTAAGGAGTTCAAAGCGGTGTTCGAGCTGTATGAAATGGGGGTGGCAATGGCGCAGCCTGGCCAGGCGGGAAGATTTTATCCTGTCTAAGTCCAGGCGAAGTTCCGTAAGCCCGGTGAGCAGTTCCGCCCAGTTGCGGACGGGTTTTGCAACGTCCTGGAAGTCCGGACGTTTGACCAGGACGTCCAGGCTCGTTTTCAAGGAAACCATAAGGTGCAGGACAGCCACTCGCACGGCGTCCGGTGCGTCTTCAAGAAGGCGCATCAGTTCGCAACGGATGTCCACACGGTTTTCGAAACGGCAGGCCTGGCTGATATCTTTGGCTAGCGGCGACATGTATTAGAGAAGGATAAAGCAGGGTTTCAGAAAGGCAAGTGAAAATATAGGGCCGCGAAGGTCGTCACCTTCGCGGCCCTGCCCTGAGGGAAGAGGCCCGGCGGGAGGCCGGATGCGCTCGACTCGAGTGAAGGACTTCCGCGAGCGCTCTAATTCTCGCGGCATCCCCCACCACAACCAACCCGATTCTCATTAAGCAAAGTGGATGCCAATGTGGGTCGTTTTGGTTAACACTTTGAAATCATTGTTCTACTAAAAATAGAGATGGACAGAGAATCGTTCTTTTGCGTACCTGAGTTTGCAGGGTGCGTTCTTAAGGATGCATTCTGGGAAACTCAGTTTCCAAAGAGGCAGGCTTTGAGATGCTTCCACAGACCGTTTGTTTGGGGGCTTATTCCCAGGCGGTTCAGGTAACTTCTGACGAAACGGTGCTGCTCATGTGAAACTGGGGTTGCCCGCCAGCCAGCCGTCTGGCTCAGGCATATCCCCCGGCGGGCCAGCCAGCAGGCCAGCACCGTGCCCGTGCGGCCCATGCCGAAGCGGCAGTGGATGAAGACCTTGCCGCCGTGCGCCAGTTGCTCGTCCAGCCAGGCCAATGCGTCGTCCAGCAGGCCTGGATCGGGCACGCCCATGTCGTCGATGGGCAGGTAGCGAACGTGCAGGCCGTGATCGCGCTCGATGTCAGGCAGATCGCAAAACTCGGCGCACAAGTTGAGCACGGCGCTGATGCCGTGGGCATGAAGCAGTTTCAGGTGGCCGGGCTTGCAGGGCATAGCTCCCACAGCCACCTCAGGGGTGGCCCAGAAGATTTCGTAGCCGTCGTCCAAGCAGGTGCGTGGAGTTTCGCTGCTGGCGTCCATGCTGACGACAGTGTCCCGACGGAGGCAGTCCGTCAAGACCGGCTTCACTGTGACGCGCGAACCAAATCGTGTTGCCGCTTCAAGCGGCGACTCAGGACAGCAAAACGATGAACATATTCAAGCCCCGCAACCTCCAGACCAAGTTCATCCTGGGCTTGGCGGCGATTATGGCGGTCATCGGGATATTCTTCGTGTACCTCTTGCAGCAGTATCTGCGTGAGACCCTGGAGCAGGAAGCCAGGGGCAAGGCTCAGGTCATCCTGCGGGGTGTGGAGTCCCTGCACGCCTACGTGCAGGACAATCTCCGCCCCGTGATCACCGGGACGCTCCTTGAGGACCAGGGGCTTCTCGAGGCGATGTCCTGCACGGCTCTGGCCCGGGCCGCCATGGGACCCTCCGGCCAGGAAGCACATGGAGACTACCGCTTCAGACGAGTGGCCATCGGAGCGCGCAGCCCGGACCTGGAGGCCGTGGGCCTGGAACGCGATTTCATCGAACGCTTCAACGCAGACCCTTACCAGCAATGGGGGGAAGCCTTCATCAAGGAGCAGGGTCATGAATACCTGGTCATGGCCCAGCCGGTCCGCTACCAGGGATTCTGCCTGCGCTGCCACGGAGACCCGGCCCAGGCTCCCAAGGACCTCATCGAGACATTCGGCACGGAGCGCGGCTTCAACCGCAAGGAAGGCGAACTTGCCGGGGCTCATGTGGTGGTGCTGCCCATGCAGGCCACTGCCATGCGCATTCAGGGAGCCACGCTTGGTTTCGTGCTGATGTTCAGCGTTGGCACCCTGTGCTTGTTCGCTTCCATCTACGTTTTCTTCAACCGTCTGGTGGTGCACAACCTTCACCGCGCTCTGTCGCTCATGGGCCGCCACTTCCCGGAGGCTGCCAGCGAGGCGGCCATCGCACCCAAACCTCACCCCCTGGATAAATCCAAGGACGAGATCGAGCTCATGCTGGCGTCCATGGAGCAGTTCGCGGAAAGCCTGAGGCAGGCCAGGTGGCAGTTGCAGTCCTACGCATCCAACCTTGAAGGCATGGTGGAAGGACGCACCAGAGATTTGAGCCGGGAAGCGGAAGCCCGAAGGGCGGATGTGGGGCTCTTCGTCAATTTGCTCAATGGCTTGAATCACACTAGGGATCGCAAGGAGATTCTGGACGGTTGCCTGGGGTTAATAGGCAAGAGATTCGGCGCGCACAGGGTGACCTATTGCTGCACCATGTCCGCCGGTGCCTCCTATTCCTGGCCGGATCAGGACGGCCAGGCTCCCATGCCGCAGTCCTGGGAGAGGATGGCCGCCCGTGGGGAAACGGTGTTCACGGACGGTTGCGCCTATATTCCGGTGCAGACTTCAGGCGCTGCCCACGGCATGCTTACCCTGTGCTGGACCAAAGAGAACCTGCCCGACCCAATGCCCAGGGAAGTGCTCCTGGCGGTAGGGCAACAACTTGGCGTGGTCATGGAGAACATGGACGCCTTGGACAACCTTATCCGCCAGAACGACCTGCTGCACGCCGTATTCGAGGGGATAAGCGATCCGGTGGCCCTGCTCGATGGCCAAGGTCAGGTGGTGCTGGCCAACGAATCGGCCAGGCAGCTGTCGGCCTCCGGTGCACGAAGCGCGGGGGACGCGACCACGAGCTTGCGGCAGTCTCTGGGAATAGTTCCCGGACAGCCGCTGCCGGACTTCGTGCTGGCCGGCCCTCTGGTTCGGGAAGTGAAGCTGCCCGGCGACAGGACGTTTTTGGTATCGCTCTATCCCTTGCCGGAATACCGGGGCAGGGGAGGGCGTCTGGTGGCCTATGCCCGCGAGGTAACGGGAGAAAGGCGCATGCAGGAGCTGGCCCAGCAGAACGAGAAACTCGTTGCAGTGGGCCGGTTGGCTGCGGGTCTGGCCCACGAAATCAACAATCCCCTGGGGGTGATCCTTTTCTATGGGGAACTGCTCAAGGCATCCGCCGGCCAGGAGGAGAGCCGTGAAGACGTTGAAGTCATTCTGCGCCACACCCGCCAGGCCCAGAAGGTGCTGCGGGACCTTTTGGACTTCGTAAGGCCCAAGAAGGGCGCGGACGGCACCTGTGACCTGGTTGTTGTGGCCCGCAGAACGGCGGGCGTCTTCCAGGCCCAGGCCTCGGCCGAAGGGGTGAGCCTGGAAGTGGACGCGCCGGAAGGCATGCCGGAAGTCCGGGCGGACATCACTTCGCTTGAGCAGATATTGTCCAACCTGCTCATCAATGCCCTGGACGCGGTGAGCCCCACAGGTGGGAGCATCAAGGTGAGCACCGGCGTGGAAGACGGCTTGGCTGTCCTTCGCGTGGCGGACAACGGACCGGGCATCCCCCCTGAAAATCTGGGGCGTATCTTCGATCCGTTCTTCACCACCAAGGAAGTGGGCAAGGGCACCGGGCTTGGGCTTGCCGTGGTCTTCGGGCTAGTGAACGACATGGGGGGCAGCGTGGAAGCCGTAAGCGACGGCGGGGCCGAATTCATCGTCCGGCTCCCGCTGGCCGGAACCCAGGAGACGAAACGTGAAGCGGCCTGAATCGATTCTGCTAGTGGACGACCAACCGGACTTCACCAAGGGCCTGGCGCGGCTTATCAGCTCGCGCCATCCGCTGCTGGACATCATACAGGCCCACGACGGCGCTCAGGCCCTGGCCCTTCTGGACGAGAAGATTCCGAACCTCATGTTCACGGATCTGCGCATGCCCGGCATGAGCGGGCAGGAGCTTTTGGAACGGGCCCACGCCCGCAACCCCATGCTCACAGTGGTGATGCTCACCGCGCATGGCGACGTGAGCTCGGCCGTGGCGGCCCTCAAGGCCGGTGCCTACGACTTCATCACCAAGCCGGTGGAACCGGACAACCTGTTTCTGACCCTGGACAAGGCCTTGGAGCGCATGCGGCTCATCACCGAGAACCGAAGGCTGCGCGAATCCGTGGCCGAAGCGGAAACCTGGCGCGAGCTCATCGGCGAATCGTCAAGCGTCATACGGCTCAAGCAGACCATATCAGCGGTGGCCGGGTCGGACTACACGGTTCTCATCCAAGGGGAATCGGGAACGGGCAAGGAGGTGGTGGCCAGGGCCATCCACCGCCTGAGCGGGCGAAACGACGGTCCCATGTTGTCGGTAAACTGCCCGGCCATCCCGGAGCAGCTTCTGGAATCGGAGCTTTTCGGCCATGTGAAAGGGGCCTTCACCGGAGCGGAGCGGTCCAGCAAGGGCCTTTTCTTGGCTGCGGAAGGCGGGACCATTCTCTTGGACGAGATCGGCGATATCCCCATGAACATCCAGACCAAGCTCCTGCGGGTGCTGCAGGAGCGGGAGGTGCGTGCGGTAGGCGGCAGCGAGACCGTGAAGGTGGACGTGCGCATCATCGCGTCCACCAACCAGCACCTGGAGGAGAAGATCAGGGACAGGTCCTTTCGTGAGGATCTTTTCTACCGCCTGAACGTGCTGACCATCCAAACTCCAACCCTTCGCGAACGCCGGGAAGATGTGCCCCTTTTGGCTATCCATTTCCTCAAGCGAACCTGCAAGGAGATGAACCTCGCGGAGAAAGAGCTCACCCCGGACGCCCTTGGGTATCTGGCCGGCAGAGAGTGGCCCGGAAACGTGCGGGAGCTTTTGAACTTCATGCGTCGTCTGGTGGTGTTTTCCCCGGGCGACGTCATCGACGCTCCCACGGCCAGGACCGTTGACGCGGGAGCGGGCATAACGGTTGCCCCGCCCGCGTGCATCCTGGGCAGCTACCAGGATGCCAAAAATCAGGCCGTGGAAGCTTTCACCAGGGCCTATGTTGACCAACTGCTGGGTCGTACCCGTGGGAACGTCTCCGAGGCGGCCAGGGTGAGCGGGCTCGAACGGGCGAGTTTACAGAAGATATTGAAAAGGTTAGGAATTGAAGCCCAGGAATTCAAGTCCTGACAGGCCCGGCCAGGGCGTTTTGACTGGCCGGCATTCGTGTTGCGGATGATTTCTGAATGTAACTGTGCGTTATGGGGCCGCATCAGGCTGTCTCAAATACGCCTTGTTGGCAGTTGCCGTGAGCGATGGCCGGGTTTGCTCACCGGTTGTCACCGAGTAATTCTTCCCGCCGCTTCAGGGCAGGTTAAGGAGACCAGGATGGCGTCGCATTTCTTATTGTGCCTGATCCTGGCTGCTTGGGTTCTTCCGGTGTTTTGCCTCCCGGCGAGTGCGCAGGCGCCAGAGGTGCGCTCCCCGGAAGTCATCGTCCCGCAAGCCATGATGGTTCCGGTGCCGGAATATCTTCGCGGGCAATTTCCCAATGGTTTTCTGCCGGGCCTCGGATTCGGCCTGAACTGCGCCCAGGCCCAGGCCGACGGGTCCATGGTCCTTAATACGCTCACCGGGCGCGGACCAACCGTCAAAGGGCCCATGGTTCCCGGGCAGGGTGCTCTGGCGCCCTCGTCCGTATTTATTTTGCCTGGTTTCACACCCTCCATCGCCACCATGAAGCTTACGGGAAACAAGGCCGAAGTGCTTGGCATGCTGGCGCTCAAGGATGAAGACGGCAACCCGCTGCGCGGGATTCCGCCCGCGCCAACCGTGCATGGCGGCCAGGTCGAGTTGCCGCTTGATCTTGCGCTCAAGCGCCTGGAATTCGACAAACACGGAGTGGATCCCCAGGGTGTGGCCTACGATGCCAAACGCGGGGTCTTCTGGGTGGCGGACGGGTACCGTCCGGCTCTGCTTCGCGTTTCACCCAGGGATGGCCGCACTCTCATCGCACTTGCCCCGGGCAGCGGCCTGGAGGACTACCTGGCCACCCGCCGGGCTGGCTGGGGTTTCTCGGGCACGAGCATAAGCCCCACTGGCAAGGTCTACACCATCATGCGGGGAGTTCTTTTTGTGGAGGAAAAACCCGCGATATTTAGCCGAATCATCGAATTCGATCCTGACACCGAGCGCGTGCGGCAACTGCCCTACCCCATTGACGACGAAACCTTCCCGGATCCTGCCGCGGTGTCCACGGGCGAGGTGGTGGCCTTCGCGGACAAACGTCTGCTTGTGCTGGAGCAGGGAGTGGACAAGAGCGGCAAGTCCCGCAGCCTGGTTTTCTCCGTGGACCTGACCCAGACCCACAACATCAACAAGGTTTACAACGACGCTCGCCAGCCGCCTGAAGTCCTCAGAGAAAAGGCCCAATGGAGGAAGCAGGATTTGAAGCTCGCCCGCAAAACCATGGTTCTGGATCTCCACGCGGCGGGGTTCACCGGGGCATTCGCCGAGAGCATGACCCTCTTGTCGGACGGACGCACTCTGGCGGTGATGAGTGGCCATGGTTTCGGATTGGAAGTCCCCATAGCTGATAGTTCCGTGAGACCGGACGGCAAACCGGTGCTTGATCCGACGAAGTATCAGCTTGGGGCGGACGGGAGGCTCCTCTTCGAGGGGCAGCCCAGCAAGGCGGTACTGGGCATACGCCCGACCCGGGAAATCCCCAGGCTGTGGGTGGCGACGTTGCCCAAGAAAGCCGCAGATTACTAATGAACAAGATGTTGGGGGTTAAGCAGGCCTGACGCTTAGGTGGTGCTTTCAGGAGGACAGGCCCGCATTCGTTAACAAGAAAGGCCGTGGAAAACGTTTTCCACGGCCTTTGTATTGAACAATATGGGGACGAATTATTCGGCTTCGCCGGGTTCCAGCTCGGCGTACACGTATTCGCGCAGGGCCTGCAGCCAGGGTCTGGGCGCGACCCCGGTGGCCTCGGAGAACTTGGTGGTGTCCAGTACGGAGTAGGCAGGGCGCGTGGCTTTTAGGGGATAGTCGGCGCTGGTGATGGGCAGCACCTGGCACTCGTACCCGGCCGCGGCCACTGCTTCGCTGGCCAGTTGGCACCAGCTGGCCCGGCCCGCGTTGGCCAGATGGAAGAGTCCGGGTGTTCCGGCCTTCACCAGGGCCACGGAATAGTCGGCCAGGTCCAGGGTGTAGGATGGAGAGCCGATCTGGTCGTGCACCACCTTGAGCTCGCTGCGGTCCTTGGCGAGGTTCAGGATGGTGCGCACGAAATTCTTCTTGCCCGGTCCGAAAAGCCAGGCCACCCGGGCGATGATCAGGCGCGGCAGGGCAAGGGCCATAAGGGCTTTTTCGCCATCGAGTTTGGACTGCCCGTAAACGCTCTCAGGCCCCACAGGGTCGTCCTCGGTATAGGGAGTGCTCTTTTTCCCGTTGAATACGAAATCCGTGCTGAAGTGCAAAAGCCCTATTCCCCTGTCGGCGCAGAGCCTGCCAAGCATGGCGGGAAGGGTTTTGTTTAAGCGCGCTGCCTCCTGTGGTTCGTCCTCGGCCAGATCCACGGCGGTGTAGGCCACGGCGTTGACCAGCCAGTCCGGACGAAATTCGTCCAGGTATTTGCTCATTGCCACCGGGTCGCAGATGTCCAAGTCGGCACGGCCCAGAGGTTCGGTCTCAAAACCCTCGGCATCGAAGGCCCGGGCCAGGGGAACTCCCAGAAGCCCGGTCCGCCCGCCCAGCACGGTGACGCGGCTGCTCACTGGCGTTCCTCGTACCATTTGTCCATGAAGGTGAGGTAGGCTCCGCTCTGGACCTGTTCCATCCAGGAGGTATTGGCCTTGTACCACTCCAGGGTCTCGGCGATGCCGCGTTCGAAGGTGTACTCGGGTTCGAAGCCAAGCTCGCGCGCAGCCAGGGAGTAGTCCATGGCGTAGCGGCGGTCGTGTCCGGGGCGGTCCTTGACGTAGGAGATCAGGTCTTCGGGCTGCCCCAGGGCTTTGAGGATGGTTTTGACCACTTCAATGTTGGGTTTTTCCGCATTGCCTCCGAAGTTGTAGGCCTGGCCAGGCTTGCCGGAAAGAAGGGTCAGCTCCACGCCGCGGCAGTGGTCGGTGACGAATATCCAGTCGCGAACGTTCATGCCGTCGCCGTACACGGGCAGGGATTCACCCCGCGATGCCTTCATGATCATCAGTGGAATAAGCTTTTCCGGGAACTGGAAGGGCCCGTAGTTGTTGGAACAGCGGGTGATGGTCACCGGGAAGTCGTATGTTTCGAAAAAGGCGCGGCACAGCATGTCCGCCGAGGCCTTGGAGGCGGAGTAGGGGCTGTTTGGCGCCAGCGGGGTCTGTTCGGTGAATTTGCCTTCGGGGCCTAGGGTTCCGTAAACCTCATCCGTGGATACGTGCACGAATTTGGGTATGCCCAGGCGGCGGGCGGTGTCCAAAAGCACCTGGGTGCCAAGGACGTTGGTCAGTATGAAGGGGTTGCAGTCCGCGATGGAGCGGTCCACGTGGGATTCGGCCGCAAAGTTTACTACCGCGTCGATCTTGTGGTCGGTGATGATATGGGCCACCAGTTCGGCGTTGGCGATATCGCCATGCACGAAATGATAGCGCTTTCCGCCAAGGCTTTGTTCAATGGGCAGCAGGTTGAAGCGGTTTCCGGCGTAGGTCAGCTTGTCTAAGTTGACGATGACCATGTCCGGATGCTTCTTAAGCATCATGTACACGAAGTTGGTGCCGATGAATCCGCACCCGCCGGTTACGAGAAGTCGCATGGATAGACCTTCTTGGAGCGTGATGTGGGGGAAAGCCCCGGGGTCTTCCTGCCTCAAACCGGGAATGGAATCAATGTGTAAAAAAGTGCTTGCCAAGGAGGTGGGATTTACCTATTCACGCCGACGGGCGGTTAACTCAGCGGTTAGAGTGCCATCTTCACACGGTGGAAGTCCGGGGTTCAAATCCCCGACCGCCCACCACCGAAAGCCCCTAAGCCCCGCGCCAGCGGGGCTTTCGTTATGATAAACATAGTACTTCATTCCCCAGAGATTCCCCAGAACACCGGGTCCATCGCCAGGCTCTGCGCGGCTACGGACACTCCCCTGCACCTGATTGAGCCACTGGGCTTCAAGCTCACGGACCGCTATCTCAAACGCGCCGGCCTGGACTACTGGCCACATGTGAAACTTTCGGTCTGGCCCGGTTGGAGCGACTATCTGGAAGGCGCTTCGCCTGCGCGGCTGGTGTTCACCTCGTCGGGCAACAGGGGCATGCTGGGCACGCAGTACCACCAGTTTCGTTATACCCCGGACGACGCCATAGTTTTCGGCTCCGAGAGCACGGGGCTTCCCGAAGAGCTCATCATAGGGCAGACAAACATGGTACGTATTCCCATTTGGGGATGCGTTCGCTCGCTCAACATTGCCAATGCTGCTTCCGTCCTGCTTTACGAAGCTCTGCGAACCACGAATGGGCTGCCCGGCCAATCCATTTGATCCTTGGGCGGAACCATTGGACCCCCAAATTGGGCTTTTCAGCATTTTTTTTCTTTTTTTTAAGCTGAAAGTGTACTCTATTGCTTCGTATGACATCCCCGCCGGGGTGTACCTCCCGGCCATAAGAAAGCTCCACGAGGTGTTGCTATGACTTCAGCTCTTTCCATTCGCGCCAGGGCGTTGCTTTTGGGCTGCGCTCTGCCCTTGTTGACCCTGGCCTGTCTTGTCCTGGCGGAAAAGATTTTGGGTTTGAGCGGGATGTCGGCCTCTCTTGCCGCCGGGGGAGCGGGGTTGGCCCTGGGATTGGGACTGGGTCTGTTCTTGTTTGCAGGGGTCTCCCAAACCCTCTCCGCGGTGAATTCATGCCTCCTTGAAGTGGCCAAGGGCAACTTCAAGGTGGAACTGCCATCGTGCCAAGTGGCGGAGATCGGTGCCCTGGAGGATTCGCTCCAAGCCATACTGAGCCAGCTCAAACTCACCATCGGCAACTGGCGCGGCTTCACCGAGGCAGTGCTCATCCCTTACGCCCTGGTGGACATCAAGGGCCATCTCACCTTCTGCAACCAGATGGCGCTCGACATGCTGGAGCGCGATGGCAAGCCCTCGGACTACGTCGGCATGTTCTTCTCCGAGTTCTTTTACGGCGACCGCAACCGTAAGGCCCTCATCGTGGACATTATGGAAAAGAACGAAGGAGTGGTGCGGGATGTGGAGTTCAAGAACCTAAAGAACAACACCCGCTTCATACAGGCGGCGCTTTCCCCGCTGCACGACCTGGACGGCAAGGTCAGCGGCGGCCTGTGCATGTATCTGGATTACACCGAAATCCGGCGCAAGGAGGAGCAGATCACCTGCCAAGGTGAGAGCATCTTGAACGCCGTGAGAATGGTCGAGGAAATATCGGCCAGCCTGGCCCAGACCAGCAATGCCCTGGCCTCGCAGGTGGAGGCAGCCAACAGGGGAGCGGAGCTTCAAAGCAAACGCACCGAGGAAACCGCCACCGCCATGGAGCAGATGAATTCCACCGTACTGGAAGTGGCCCGAAACGCCGGCAGCGCCGCGGAGCGTGCGGGTGAAGCCCAGGCCCAGGCCCTGGAGGGCGAGAAGGTGGTGGAGAGGTCCGTGGAGGCCATCCGCCAAGTGGAGAAACTCACCGCCACCCTCAAGAACAGCATGGATGGGCTCTCTGGCCAGGCCGAGGCAATCGGGCGCATCATGGGTGTCATCTCCGACATCGCTGACCAGACCAACCTTTTGGCCCTGAACGCTGCCATCGAGGCCGCCCGTGCCGGCGAAGCCGGACGCGGCTTTGCCGTGGTGGCGGACGAGGTGCGAAAGCTCGCTGAGAAAACCATGACCGCCACCAAGGAAGTGGGCGAATCCATAGGCGCCATCCAGAGCGGGGTGCGTGAAAGCATAAACGGCACGGGCCAGGCGGCCCAGGCCGTGGAGAGGGCCACTTCCCTCGCCGGAGAGTCGGGAAAGTCTCTGGAACAGATCGTTGCCTTGGTGGTGGCCACCTCCGATCAGGTGCGCTCCATTGCGGCCGCGGCCGAGGAACAATCCGCCGCCAGCGACGAGATCGCACGCGCCGTGGAAGACGTGCGCAGGGTCTCCATGGAGACCGCCCAGGAAATGACCGGGGCCGCGGGCGGAGTCGAAGCCCTGTCGCGCCTGGCCAGTGAACTCCAGGGGGCTATCCGCTCACTCAGCTCCTGAATTGCTCGAAGCTTGAACAAGCCAAGGCCGGGTTGCTGCTGCGTCCCGGCCTTTTTCTTGCCCTATGCTCCCAAGCGCCTCAGGCGCTCCTTCAACTCCTCGTCGAAGAGCCACACGACGAAGGCCAGGGCCAGGCCAGCCGAAAAGACCCATTGCACCGTGGCCAAGTCGTAGTCGAGTCCGGCCCCGGTGAAAGTGAGCACTGCCAGGCCCGGCAACCTGCCCAGGGTGTTCACCCCGAGAAGGGCCCAGAGATTGAGTCTGGTCAGCCCGGCCATAAAACAAATCGAGTCCTTGGGCGTTCCCGGGAGCAGAAAGAGCATGAAAAAATTCTCGAGGCCCCCGCGCGAGACTGCGCCATCGAATCTTTCCTGTATCGAGGCCGGGACAAAGGGTCGCATCACTTTTTCGCCCAGAAAGCGTGTCATGAGCATCGCTGTGAAAGAACCGAGCATGTTTCCGGCAACGTTTAGGCACAACCCTTTCCAAAAACCGAAGACGAATCCTCCGGTGATGCCGATCAGCTGCCCTGGAATGGGCGCCACCATGACCTGCAGGAACTGCAAGCCCAGGAACATCCAGAAAGCGCTATCGCCAAAGCCGTCGAACCAGTTTTTCAGTTCGTTCTTGTGGGCCTCGAAACCTTCGTTGGCGAAGTTGGCGACAAAGTCGTTCAGTCCGGGGGGGGCGTAGGGCAAGAGCGCCCAGGCGATCAGGCTCAAGAGCGCGGTAATGGCCAAAGCGCCCGCCAGAACGGGTACTACGGCGGCCAGACGTTTGAGCTTTATCTGAATCCTGGTGAGCATGGTATTGATGCGGACCCTGCGTTCATGACGGTTACTAAACCTGTATCATGCGTCATACCAGGGTTGGCAAGCGCCAGAGCCCATCTTCCCGCTCGAATTCATTCGTTATTTTTTTCACTCCGCTTGCCGCTTCTGGCGAAGACCGCTACACAGGTCCATCCTGCCATACCCAGCCCGGCGGCCCTGTAAGGGACCGCCCCAACCGGAGGAATGATGACAGCCTATTGCCTCCACATGGAACAACTTCCGCCGCTCATGGCCTGGTGGCGGAAGGAATATGACGTGTACGTCCCGGTGGCCGCCGAAGGAGGCCATTACGACTTCGCTCCGTGGCGCGAAGGCACGGAGATCGCCTTCGATTACGACCTGGCCTACAACACTCTCAAACGCTATTTTCTCCCTCCAAGCGAAGATCTCCTCACCTTCGATCTGGCCAGTTACGAGGCCCAGGCGGTCTTTGAAGACCCCAAGCAGATCCTCTTCGGGGTCCACCCCTACGATGTTCGCGCCGTGAACCAGCTCGACCAGCTCATGGAGGCCGGTGCCCCGGACCGCAACTACATGGCCCGGCGCGAGGCTACCGTGGTCATGGCCATGGAGCCCCAACGGGTTGCGGACACCGCCTTCTGGTCCACCATCGGCGCGGATGTGGTCAGCCACGGCTACGACCTTCACTTCACCCGCATAAGCCCGGCCAACTTCATGGTGGAAGTGGGGTCGGTCAAAGGCGAGGAACTCCTGCTGGCCCGCGGCCCTCTCCCTGCCGCCACGGCCGGTGACAGGGAGGCGGCCCGCAAGGCCCACCAGAAGGTCATGGATCTCTCCCGGTCCAACCGTTTGAACTTCGATTGGCGTCACACCCCGAAGCTTATGGAAAAGGGGTGGAACGCAGGCGTTTGGCGGGAAAAAGCGGAACTGTGCCTGGCCTGCGGTTCCTGCAACGTGGTCTGCCCCACCTGCTACTGCTTCAACGTCTCCGAGGAAGCGGACGAAACCCTCAAGACGGGCAGGCGTTTCCGCGAATGGGACGGCTGCATGCTGGTGAACTTCGCCACCGTGGCCGGAGGCCATAACTTCAGGACAAAGGCTTTGGAGCGGTACCGCCACCGCTACATGCGAAAAGGCAAATACATAAGCGACAAGATCGGTGAATTGGGTTGCGTAGGCTGCGGCCGCTGCGTGAGAGCCTGCACGGCCCGTATCGCCAACCCCCGCGAAGTTTTCAACGCACTCTGGGAGGACCAGGCCAATGCTGACTAAGCCCAAATCCTTTTCCCCCTATGTGCCAAAGCCCGCCACACTGGTTGGGAAGTCCAAACTCTCGGACTTCGTCACCCTCTTCACCTTCGCCTTCGACGACGGGCGCATCCTGGCCCACAGGCCGGGCCAGTTCATCATGCTCTCCATCTTCGGCGTGGGCGAGGCCCCCTTCTCGGTCAGTTCCCCCCCCACTAAACAGTCCGGCAACTTCGAGCTGGCCGTTCGCCGCACCGGAACCCTCACCGAGGCCCTGCACCGTCTGGAGGTTGGAGCCAAGGTGGGCGTGCGCGGGCCATACGGCTCGTTCTTTCCCATTCAGAAGTTCGTTGGCCAGGACACCCTGTTTATCGCGGGCGGGCTCGGCTACATCCCGCTTCGCAGCCTTTTGCACTACCAGCTGCGCCACCGCGACGAGTTCGGGCGGATCGTGGTTCTTATCGGCACCAGGAACCCCAAGGAACGCATCTTCGTGGACCAACTGGCCGAGATTTCGGCCCGTGGGGACGTGGAAGTGCTTGAAACCGTGGATCAGCCGGACCCGGCCTGGACCGGGAACGTGGGCGTCATCACCACACTTCTGCCCAAGGTGGAGATGGACCCGTCCCAGACGTACGTGGCCATGGTGGGCCCGCCCATCATGTACCGCTTCGTCATTTCCGAATGCCGCGACATGGGCATCAGGGGCGAGCGCATCTACGTGTCGCTGGAACGCAAGATGAAGTGCGGCCTGGGCAAGTGCGGTCACTGCCAGATAAACGGCCTGTCCACCTGCGTGGACGGCCCAGTGTTCGCCTACACCGACATCGAGACCCTTGAAGAGGCCATCTAGGAGGTCCCATGGCAGCCAAGCCCAAAATCGCCTTTTTCGATTTCGCGGGTTGCGAGGGAGACCAGCTCCAGGTGGCCAACCTGGAAGAAAAGCTCCTGGACATCCTCGAACATGTCGAGGTGGTCAGCTTCCGCGAGGTCCACACCGGTCATTCGGACAATTACGACATCGCCTTCGTCGAAGGGTCCATCACCAGGCCCCAGGACGAGGCCAGGCTCAAGGAGATACGCGCCAATGCCAAGGTGCTCGTGGCCCTTGGGGCCTGCGCCACCATCGGCGGGGTCAACTGCATCAAGAACTTCCTGGGGCGCGACGTGTATTCCGAGAACGTCTACGGCACCCGGGCCCGCTGGTATCCCACCTACGAAGCCAGGCCCTTGAAGGCCGTGGTCAAGGTGGACGTGGAGATCCACGGCTGCCCCATAGACAGGGGTGAGTTCGCACGCATCGTCAAGGAGATGCTCTTAGGCCGCGTGCCCTGGCTGCCCGACTACCCGGTGTGCGTCGAGTGCAAGAAGGCCGGCAACGTCTGCCGCTACCATCTGGGGCGCATGTGCCTGGGCATCATCACCCGGGCCGGATGTAACGCCTGCTGCGTCACCGAAGGAGCCCAGTGCTGGGGATGCCGGGGGCTGGCCCCGTCAGCCAACCTGGACGCCGCCCGCGAGGTCATGGACCAGCACGGGTTCGACCGCAAGCACGTGCAGGACCTGATGCGCTTCTTCCTGGGCGACACCAGCGCGCCGCTGTAGGAATAATTCTGGGGGGAGACCTTTTGTGAACAAAAGGTCTCCCCCCAGGCCCCCCGTCCAAAAAACTTCAATGGGGGGGCGTGAACGGAAGTCAGGCGGCCAGGCCGCCACGAGGTATACGACATGGCGAAGACTCAGAAAGTAAAGCAGGAGAGCAAGGCCGCTCCTGTTCCGGGCGGGCCGAAGCGGGTGAATGTCCATCATCTCACCAGGGTGGAAGGTCACGGAAACATTGTCGCGGAGATAGACGAGTCGGGTAAAGTGACGTCTTGCCGCTGGGAAGTCCCTGAGGCGCCACGGTTTTTTGAGGCCATGGTCCTGGGCAAGAGCTTCGAGGACATCCACCACATCACCTCGCGAATCTGCGGCATCTGCTCCATAGGCCATCAGTTGGCCAGCCTTCAGGCCACGGAGGACGCCCTGGGCGTCCAGGTCTCGGAACAGACGCTTATTCTTCGCAAGCTGGCCCTGCACGCCGAAAATCTGCAGAGCCACCTTCTGCACATAGGCTATCTGGCATTGCCCGATTTCGTTGGCGCGCCGTCGGTCATCCCTTTGGCCGCAACCCATAGGAAGGAACTGCTGACGCTCATAGGCGCCAGACGCGTGGCCAACGACTTCTCCGCCCAGATCTGCGGACGCACCACGCATCCGCAGCGGTTCGTCCCCGGGGGGATGGCCAAGGTCCCCACCGCCCCGGAGCTGGCAAAGCTGCGCCAATCCCTTGAAGAAACTCGGCCCAAGCTGGATGCGGTGGTGGATCTCTTGGCCGCCGTGCTTGACAAGGTGCCGGCTTTTGCCAGGCCCACGGAATATGTGGCCCTGATTTCCCCCACCGAATACGCCCTGTATTGGGGGCAAGTGGGCTCCAGCAAGGCCCAGCCGCGCCCGGCCCAGCTCTACCTGAACGTGACAAAGGAGTACCTGATCCCGACCTCCACGGCCAAATGGTGCCGGGGAGCGGAGGACACCTACATGGTGGGTGCCCTGGCCCGCTTCAACGTCAATTCCCAGATGCTTTCCCCCAGAGCCAAGGAAGCCGCACGCAAGCTGAAATTGAAGGCTCCCTGCCACAACCCCTACATGATCACCATCGCCCAGATGGTGGAATGCGTGCACTCCGTGGACGATTCCATAAGCCTTATCGACAAGCTGCTCACCCGGGGCGTGCGCGACGAACCCAGGCCGCAGATCAAACCAGTGGCGGGCAAGGGGGTGGGGGCCGTGGAAGTGCCGCGCGGCATCTTGTTCCACGCCTACGAATACGACGACCGGGGGCGCGTGGTGCACGCGGACTGCGTTATCCCCACCAACCAGAACCACGCCAACATCCAGCGCGACATGGAGGCCCTGACTCCGGGGCTGGCCAAGCTCTCAGAGGCGGACATCGAGCTCAAGCTGTCCATGCTGGTGCGTGCGTACGACCCGTGCATCTCGTGCTCCACGCATCTTATCGACGTGGCTGGCGAGCGGCCTGGGCCGTTCGTCACGTTTGTGCGTGTGTAAGAGCCGATACCGGAACGTTTACGGTTCAAGCGGTTCATCCGTGCCGAGGTGAGTTCGATACACGCGGAACCATCACATTGTTCCAGTGTGAACGCGGGCAAGCTCACTTGACTGATCCGGCGAGGGGAGGGCATCCTCCCCTCGCCGTATGGATTTCATCTTCCTACTTCCTTTCATCGCCTTCGCCCTGGACATGGCCCTGGGCGATCCTCAGGGCTGGCCGCATCCGGTCCGGCTGATCGGTCGCGCCCTGGACCGTCTGGAAAAGTATTCCCACTCTCTTTTTCCCCCCAGCGAGGGGGACCGGGGGAAATCATTTCCCCCGGCGGGTGCAGGGCGGAGCCCTGCAAAGGACGCCCTCGCCTCCCAGCTCAACAAGTCAGCCGAGACCCGAACCAGCCTCCAGGTCCGGCGGATTTCGATGCAAAAGCGCCTCTTCGGGCTTTTTGCGGTCATACTTCTCAGTTTTGGCGCCTACTTTGCGGTGTTGCTCCTGACCAGACTTCCGATCATCGGCTGGCTATTCTCCCTCTATTTCGCCTACGCTGGCCTGGCCTTGGGCCAACTCCTGCGCGAGGCCAGGAACGTATCGCACCTCATTGAATCAGGGCAGCTGGACGAGGCCCGCCGTCAGCTCTCCTTTTTGGTCAGCCGGGACACGTCCGTTCTGGACGAACCCGGCCTGTGGCGCACCCTGGCCGAAACCGTGAGCGAGAACTTCTGCGACGCCTTCGTGGCGCCGCTTACGTATCTCTTTCTTGGCGGTCCCCAACTGTTGTGGTTCTATAAAAGCGTAAGCACCATGGACTCCATGTGGGGATATAAAACCGAACGCTTTGTCGATTTGGGTTGGGCGGGGGCACGCACGGACGATGTGCTGGCCTTTATTCCGGCAAGGCTGTCCGCTTATGCGCTGATAGTGTCCGGCTTCGTTTTAAGGCTGCCCGCTGGCAAGGCGTTACTGAAGTTCAAACAGGATGCGCGGACCATGTCGAGCCCCAACGCGGGCTGGCCCATGGCCGCCGCAGCCTGGCTGTGCGGGGCATCCATGGGTGGTCCTGCTGTCTACTTTGGAACCTCTGTTGAAAAACCGTTGTTGGGCCCTGCGGGTTCACAATGGGATATATTTCGCTTTAAAACGCTGCTCAGGATGATCTTTGTCGCCGGAATTGGTATGGTTTTATCATTTCAAGCACTGTTATCGACTCTCGCGTGCGCCTTTTCGTGAAATCCTACCTATGGGCGCTTGACGTTTTTCACACGAAGCCCGAAATAAAAGCCGTGAAGTATTTTCAAGGAGGGCGAGACTTATGGCACTGGAAGGCACCGTAAAGTGGTTCAGCGACAAGAAGGGGTACGGTTTCATCACCCGCGATGGCGAGGATGATATCTTCGTCCACTATTCCTCCATCCAGGGCGAGGGCTTCCGCACCTTGCGCGAAGGAGAGAAAGTCGTTTTCGATGCCGTGACGGGCGAACGCGGCATGAAAGCCACCAACGTGATCAAAACTGCCTAACTGTCTTACAAACAGTCAGAAGAACCCCGCCGGATCAGGTCCGGCGGGGTTCTTTTTTTTGTTTCGGCTCCGAGAGGGTGGGAATGCGATTTCTATTGTGTCTTCAACATATAAATCTCCGGATACGAAAAAGGGGCCGATCCGAGAGGACCGGCCCCGGGAAGGGCGGATGTGCTATGGGGTTTAGCCGGCCAGCTCCTCGCTGCGCTTCTTGGCGGCCAACACAGCATCCACGATGGCCGCGCGCACTGCCTGGCGGTCCATATGCGTGAGCGCCGCGATGGTGGTTCCGGCCGGCGAGGTGACCATCTCCCGCAAGAGGCTCACATGGGTCAGGCTCTCCTTGGCCAGCTTGACCGACCCCTGAAACAGCTCGGCCACGATGTCCGTGGCCTGAGGCCGGGCAAGTCCGGCGTGGACAGCCGCCTCGATCACAGCTTCCATGAAGTAGAAGACATAAGCCGGGCCGCTGCCGGCCACGGCCGTGAAGGCGTCGAAGGCTTTTTCCTCAAGAACATGCACGCTCCCCACCGAGGAGAGAATCCTGGGGATCATGTCCTTCTGTCCCTGGTTCAACTGGGGGTCGTCCAGACACACGGCCGAGACGCCGCTGCCAACCAGGGCCGGGGTGTTGGGCATGACCCGCACTACCGGGCATACGCCGCCGCTCCACTGGGCAAGCTGGGCCTGTGTGACTCCGGCCGCGATGGAGATGATGCACTTGTTTGGATCAAGCGCGGCTTGAACCTCGGCCAGCACCGTCTTCATCTGCTGGGGCTTCACGCACATGACCACATAGTCGGCCTGGGAAACGGCTTCCTTGATGGTGGACACCGCTGAAAGCGAGCACTGTGCGCACAGGACGTTCAGCTTCTCCCTGTCCAGGTCGAAGCCCACCAGACGAATGGAACCCTCGCCCGCAAGGCCCTTTATGAGGGCCGCACCCATGTTGCCCGTGCCGATGAAAGAGACGGTGGCTGTCATTGGTTGTTATCCCACAAGTTCCATGGCGTTGAAGAAGTATGAAATCTCGAAGGCCGCGGTTTCGGGGGCATCGGAGCCGTGCACGGAATTCTCCTGCTTGGATACCGCGTACACCTTGCGGATGGTGCCGTCGGCGGCCTGGGAGGGGTCGGTTGCGCCCATGAGGTCGCGGTAGCGCTTGATGGCGTCGTCGCCGGCCAGAACCACGGCCACGATGGGTCCGGAGGCCATGTACTCGGTCAGCTCGCCGAAGAAGGGGCGCTCCTGGTGCACATGGTAGAAGCCTTCGGCCAGGCGCTTGTCGAGCTTGATCATCTTCATGGCCACGACCTTGAGCCCGGCCTTCTCGATCATGTAGAGCACGCCGCCCACGAGGTTGCGTTTCACGGCATCAGGCTTGATGAGGCAGAGAGTGAGTTCCATCGGAGACCTTCCTTGGTTGCTGGTTGGTAATCCAATCGCTTCTGAATGAAAAGCGTCCCGCGCCCACCGCGGTCTGCTCATCCGGCGCCCCGCCGGATCCGGAGTACCGTCTCGGGGAATGCCAGTCCCGAAACAGCCACGGATTACGCCAGAAGCATTTTATCCGAGGAAAACGCTTCCCCCTGAAGACTGAAGAAGCGCTCTAACAGATCCTCAACGCTGAAACGGCTTTTCTCTTCGCCCTCGATATCCAATATCACCTGTCCCTGGTGCATCATGACCAGGCGGTTGCCCAGCTTGAGGGCGTGGTTCATGTTGTGGGTCACCATCAGGGTGGTGAGTTTTTGCGTCTCCACCATGCTGGTGGTCAGTTCCAGCACGTGCCCGGCCGTCTTCGGGTCCAGGGCGGCCGTGTGCTCGTCAAGCAACAGGATTTCAGGGCGGACCATGGTGGCCATGACCATGGTCATGGACTGGCGCTGTCCGCCGGAGAGAAGCCCGGCTTTATCCTTGAGGCGGTCCTCCAGGCCAAGCCCGATATGCGAGAGAAGTTCGCGGAAACGTTCCCGGTCGCGGGCTCTCACCCCTGGCGACAAGCCCCGCCGCTTGCCGCGCCGGTCGGCCAGGGCCATGTTCTCCTCGATGGAAAGCGACGCCGCCGAGCCCATGAGCGGGTCCTGGAACACCCGGCCAATGAACCTGGCCCGCTTGTATTCGGGCCAGGAGGTGATGTCCTGGCTTCCAAGGGTGATGCGCCCCGTGTCCGGCAGGAAGGAGCCCGCAATGCAGTTGAGCGTTGTGGACTTGCCCGCGCCGTTGGACCCAATGACGGTTATGAAGTCCCCCTGGCGGATGTCAAGGTCGATGCCGTTTAAGGCCATGACCTCGTTGACGCTGCCTCTATGGAAGCATTTGGTGATTCCGGAGAGCGTAAGCATCAGGCGGCCGCCTTCCAGAACCGTGAACCCTTGAGCTTGGGCGCGGTAAGGGCGGCCACGACGATCAAGGCCGTGATGAGGTTCAAGTCGCTTGGCGCGAAAGAGAAACTCCCCATCTTGAACGACAGGGCCAGGGCGATGGCCAGTCGGTAGACCACGGAACCGGTGACCGCGGCCAGGATCATCTTGGTGATGCTGCCCTTGCCGAGCAGGGTCTCGCCGATGATCACCGAGGCCAGCCCGGCCACTATGGTGCCGACGCCCATGTTCACATCGGCCGATCCCTGGTTCTGGGCCACCAGGGCGCCGCACAGGGCCACCAGGGCGTTGGAAAGCCCCACGCCCAGAACAATCATGCTTCCGGTGTTAACGCCAAGGGCGGTGATCATGCGCGGGTTGTCGCCGGTGGCCAGCATGGCCTGGCCAAGCTGGGTGCGGGTGAACCAGATGAGGGTGGCGGCGGCAAGAATGGTGATGAGGGCGAACAGGGCGGGGGCGGCCATCCAGGAAGGTAGGCCGAGCGTGGCCAGGGAGTCCAGCACTGTGGTTTTGCCCAGGAGCGTGAAGTTGGGTTTGCCCATGATGCGGATGTTGATGGAGTAGAGCGCGATCATGGTAAGAATTGAGGAGAGCAGATGAAGGATCTTGAGCCGGGTGTTCAGAATCCCTGTGACCGCCCCTGCCAGGAATCCGGCCAGTGTGGCGGGTATGAGCGACAGGTAGGGGTTCAGCCCCGCGCCAATGCACACCGAGGAGACGGCAGCTCCCAAAGGCAGGGACCCGTCCACGGTGAGATCGGGGAAGTCCAGGATGCGGAAGGTGAGGTACACCCCCAGCACCATGAGACCGAAGACGAAGCCCTGTTCGAGCGCTCCGATGAAGGCGTAAAAGGACATATTGGTGATGGCTCCGGATATTGGCCAAGTGGCCGCGAAACCCCGGACGTTTGCCCCGAAAAGAGTGGTTTGTAAAGGCGTTCAGGCCCTGAGGGCGAAGCTAGGACGGCAAACAGAATTCCCAAGTCCGGAAACGACTTGGATTTATGAAATTTCGCAAAGCAAAATGAATTGATCGCTGCCATCAGCGATCTGCGCACACTGGAACCCATCCGTGAAAAAAAAGGGGATGAGACGTACGCCCCACCCCCCGAGATATACTGCGGTCAAGGATGCTACTCGAATTTTTTTACGGCCTTCTTGACCACGTCCTCAGGCACGGTAACGCCCTGGGCCTTGGCGGCCTTCAGGTTCAAGTGCACGTCCAGGTTGGTGAGGGACTCGACGGGCATGGCACCGGGTTTGGTCCCGTCCAGGATTTTCTTGGCCATGGCCGCGGTCTGCTTGCCCATGGCGTAGTAGTCCAGGGCCAAGGCGGCGATGGAGCCCTTGGCCACGGATTCGTTGTCCGAGGAGAACAGGGGCAGCTTGTTCTCCTCGCAGATCTTCACCAGGGATTCGAAGGCCGAAACCACGGTGTTGTCCAGGGGGATGTACACCGCATCACAGGCCCCCACCAAGCTCTTGGCTGCCTGGAACACGCCTCCGGAGTTGGAAACGGTGGCTTCCACCACGCTCATGCCGAGCTTGGCCCCCGCGGCTTTCACGGCATTGACCTGGCTCACGGAGTTGGCTTCGCCGGCGTTGTAGACGATGCCGATCTTGGCAGCCTTGGGCAGGATCGTTTTAATCAGTTCGAGCTGCTTGGCCACGGGGGGCATGTCGGTCATGCCGGTCAAGTTGCCGCCCGGAGCGTCCATGCTCTTGACCAGGCCGGCGCCCACAGGGTCGGACACGGCGGTGAACAGCACGGGGATGTCCTTGATCTTCTGGGCGCTTACCTGTGCGCCCGGAGTGGCGATGGCCAGAACCAGATGGGGCTTTTCGTCCAGCATCTGGCCTGCGATCTGAACGTTGGTGGCGGCGTTGCCCTGGGCGATGTGCACGTTGAACTTGGCGTCCACGCCCAGCTCCTTGAGGCCGTCCATGAAGCCCTTGCGGGTGTTGTCTAGGGCCGGGTGCTCGACGATCTGGGTGATGGAGACCACCTTCTGTTGGGCCAGAGCGGATGTGGCGGCCAGAGCAAGCGCCACTACAGCGAATAGAGCAGTAAGTCGTTTCATATCAAGTCCTTATGGGGTTGTTGCGGCGGAGAGTCAAAAACGAGGCGTTCCTAGCACGCCCGGAAGCGATGATCAATCGGTCTTTAACAGTGCGGAGAGGGGAACCAGCCGGACGGCCTTGTCCCGGCGGATGCTCCAGACGGCCAAGGCTCCGATGGTCTCGGGATAGGGGTGGCCGATTGCCACGGCCTTGCCCTTGGTTCTGGCTTCCTTCTCGGCCTGGGCCAGCATGAGAAGCGCCGCCTGCTGGCCTCGCTCGTTGTCTAAAAACACGGTCCTGGGAATGGCCGGAACTCCTGCCTTGGCGGCTTCCTTCAGGCCCACGCTCTTGGCAGAGGTGAGCGAATCCAAAAACAAGAGGTTCCTGGATTTGAGCTCGACCATGACAGCGGCCATGAGCACGGGATCCTCGGTGGCCTTGGACCCGGTATGGTTGCTCACTCCGGTTGCGTGCGGCAGCTGGGCCAGGTGCGCGGTGAGAATCCGGGCCACCTCGGGCACTGTCATGCCGGACTTCAATGTGCCTGGGGATTCGGGGGAATTGCCGTAAGCACCCATGGGCTGGTGGAGGATAACCTCCATCCCCGCCTTGGCTGCCATGGCGTCCACCTCTTTTGTGTAAGTCAAATTAGGAAGGATGGAGAAGGTTACGGGGAGGCCCAGGTCCAGAAGTTCCTTGGCCTGGTCCGGGGAGCCGCCCAGGTCGTCGATGACGATGGTCAGGCGCGGACCACCCGGCTTGGCTTCGGAGATTTGCGGCGAAACGGGAGGGACCACTGGTGTCTGGGCCGGGGCCTGAGCCTGGTCCGAAACAGGGGGAGCGGCAGGAGCCTGGGCTGGGGCTTGCGCCTTGCCTTGGGTTTGCGTCTGGGGCTGGGCTTTTTCCGCCTGCTTCTGGGGCAGGTAGAAGAAGGCGTAGCCGAAAAACAGGATTATGGCGGCAAGGGCCACGCCCGCGAAGAAAACGAGCGCGGCCGGGGTTGGCGTCCGGCCGCGCTTTTTACTCGCGGGACGCCGCCGGGGTTTGCCGGGGCGTTTTTGTGCCATGCTAGTTCGCTGCGGAGCTCACAGGTGCGTACTTGAGCAACTCCAGGGCCAGCTTCAGCTGGTTGTCGCGCTCCATGAGATCCTTGATCTTCTGTTTGGGGTCGGTTCCGTCAGGCTTCTTCTTGCGGCTGACGTTGTCCAGGTGACGGGTCAGATCCCGCTCGCGCACCTGGTGACCCTGGGCGAAGAGGTCCTTTTCCTTGTCGGTGTCCTGCAGGGGCACCTTGAAGTCGGGCTCCACGCCTTCGGCCTGGATGGAGCGGCCACTGGGGGTGTAGTAGAGGGCCGTGGTGAGCTTGATGCCCGAGCCGTCGTTTAGAGGAATGACGGTCTGCACGGAACCCTTGCCGAAGGTCTTGTCGCCCACCAGCAGGGCGCGCTTGTTGTCCTGGAGCGCGCCGGCAACGATCTCGGACGCGGAGGCGGAACCCGCGTTTATAACCACGGTGACCGGTACCGAGGGCTCGGAGCCGTCCTTCTTGGAGTCGAAGTCCTTGCGCTGCTCGTCTTTCTTGCCCTTGATGGTGACGATGCGGCCCTTGGCGAGGAAGTAGTCGGAGACGCTCACGGCCTGGTCGAGCAGTCCGCCGGGGTTGTTGCGAAGGTCTAGGATTATCCCCTTGAGCGCGCTGGACTTGGTGTAGGAGTTCACCGCGTCTTTTAATTCGTTGGTGGTGTTCTCGTTGAAGCGGGTGATGCGCACCAGCAGGTAGCCGGGCTCAACCTCGGAGCTCTTGACCGAGATGATGGGTATGGCGTCGCGTACGATGCGCAGCTTCTCGGGCTTGTTGCTGCCCTTGTGCACGATGGTCAGGTTGACGGGCTTGCCCTTGGGCCCCCGGATGCGCTGCACCGCGTCCATGAGCGACATGTCCTGGGTGGACTGGCCTTCGATTTCCAGGATCGCGTCTCCGGCTTTGAGTCCGGCCTTGTCGGCCGGGGTGTCGTCAATGGGGGAGATAACTGTGATGCGGCCTCCCTCAACGGAAATCTCGATGCCGATGCCCGAGAATTCGCCGGAGGTGCTCACCTGCATCTCCTTGAAGTCTTCTTTGCTGAGGAAGCTGGAGTGGGCGTCGAGCTGCTGGAGCATGCCCACGATGGCTCCGTCGATGAGCTCTTGGCGGGTCACGTTCTTGACGTAGTTGGTTTCCACCAGTTCGAGCACCTGGCTGAAACGTTTCAGGGGGCCGAAACGGTCCTCCTGGGCAATGGCCAATCCGGCTGTGAGGAGCAGGATGACCAGGAGCACAGCCAGCCCGGTCTTTACTTTGCGGGACATATATTCGCCTCCAGCGAAAAGCCGGCCGCATGGGCCGGATGCGTCAGAAAACCTTTTGCCCAGGCGGTTTCTCAACCGGCCGGGAACCATCGGCTGGGGTTAATTGGTTTTAGGCCAAAACGCAATTCAAAATACATGCCGGAAACCGTCCCTGGCTGGAGTTTTCCAACGGTTCCGAGCATCTCGCCCCGGGCCAGTTCCTGCCCGGCCTTCACCGACGAGGACGAGAGGTGTGAATACACGGTGAGGGCTCCACCGCCGTGGGACAAGACCACCACCGTGCCAAGCCCTTTCAATTCTCCGGCATAGGCCACGCGGCCCCAATGCACGGCCGACACCTTGGCACCGGCGGCCGTTGTTATCCCGATGCCGTTCACCGGCGGTAGACCGTCCGGGGCAAACACCGCGGATATGGTGCCGGTGGCTGGCCAGGGCAGGGCGCCTCGAGCTGTTTCCAGAGGCTTGTCCAGCGTGGAGACCGGGGAGATGTCCGCCAGGGACGCCTGTTCGAGGATATGTTCAAGTCGCTGTGCTGGCGCGGGCTTCTCGCGCCGAAGCGCCGTCAACTCACGCAGGAGTTTCAGACGCTCAGCCAGCAGGGCGTCTTTGATGGCCTCGGTCTGCGCGGCCTGGGTATCAATCTCAGGCCTTAGCCTGGCCTCTTTGGCCAGGTTGGCGGCCAGGGCGCTGTTTTTAGTCCCCACGCGGCCGGCTTCCTCGCGGGCCAGGCCGTATACGGCCCCGAGCCAGTTGAGGTTGCGGTCCGATTCGTCCCAGGCCACGTCGGAAGCTTCCAGCACGCCCGAGAGCCGGACCTCCATCTCCCAGAGCTTTGGGAGCATGGCCTTGAGCCTCCCGGTCAGCACCGAGAGCTCGTCCTCGATTCCCTGGCGCTCCCGCACGAGCCGGCCCCGCTCCCCGGTCAGAACGGCCAGGCGGGTGGTCTGGGGCCGCAACTTGACCTCCAGGAAGCGGATGTTGGCCAGAATCCTTCCAAGCTCGGGCCGCGCGGCCATTTCCGTAGCCGTGGGGTCCAGGGCATAGGGCGCTCCGGCCCGGGCCGCACCAGCCAGGAAGAGAAGAATCAGGAAAGAAACGGTCCCAAAGGGCATTCTTCGCACAGCGGTTTCCGGGTTTTGCAGAAGCGGTTGCCCACGCGCACCAACTGGGCGTGGAAGTCGTTGTACAGGGCTGGATCGGGGTCCAGCACGTCCATGAAAAACTCTCGCAGTTCGTCGTAATGGGCGTCCTCGGGAACCAGACCGTGCCGGGAGAGGATGCGCCTGGTGTATGCGTCCACCACGAAGCTTGGCATGCCAAGGGCGTAGCACAAAATGGAATCCGCCGTTTCAGGCCCCACCCCGGAAACGCCCAGGAGTTCCTCGCGCACGGCGCCCATGTCGCGCTTGGACAAGAGGCCCAGATCGAAGCCGCAGCTCTCGCGCAGATATTCAAGGAGGCTGCGCAGCCGTTTGGCCTTGAGCCTGAAATACCCGGCCGGGCGTATCAGCTCCTCGATTTTCTCCTGGGGCAGGGCGAAGAGCGTCTGCGGGTCCAGGCCTCCGGCCGCGTCCAGGTTGGCGATGGCCTTTCCCACGCCCGTCCAGGCGGTGTTCTGGGTAAGAACCGCGCCCACACACACCTCGAAGGGCGTGCGCGCTGGCCACCAGTGCCTGTGACCCAGGGCCCCGAGCATGGCCTGGTAATACTCCAAGAGCTGTTCACGCCGGCGCATGCGCCCACACTAGCCGGGCGCGCTGGCCGGGGCAAGCCTTGGCGCGTTGCAAAATAACGGGCCTCGTGTATCTACGAGTCAGCAAATCACTTTTCAAGGAGACGATCCTATGACACGTACCCGTCTGGCCGTTACAGCCCTGGCCCTGGTCTTTACTGTCTCCCTTGCCGGCCTGGCCCTGGCCCAGGACGCCTCGCAGACAGTGATGTCCACATGCACCAAATGCCACAACGCCAAGCGCATCTGTTCCACTCTTGGAGTGAAGGACAAGGCCGCCTGGGATGTCTCCGTGACCAGGATGATAAAGAACGGCGCCCAACTGCCTGAAAAGGACAAACCAGCCGTTGTGGAGTGGCTCGCCGCCCAGAAGGCCGGGGCAAAGCCGGTGTGCGAGTAGAATGGCCGCTGTTTTCGTCTACGTCACCGCCAAGGACCGGACCGAGGCTCTGGCAATCGGCCGGACCCTGGTGGAAGAGAGGCTGGTGGCCTGCGTGAACGTCCTGGACAACGTGCGTTCCCTCTACTGGTGGGAGGGCAAGGTTCAGGAGGAGGACGAGGCCCTGTTCGTGGCCAAGACCCGTTCCGAGCTGATGGAGAAGGTCGTGGCGCGGGTGAAGGAGTTGCACTCCTATCAGGTGCCCTGTGTCGTGGCCTTGCCGGTGGCGGCCGGCAACCCGGATTTTCTGGACTGGATAACCGCCGAGACCGGTCCGCAAGCGTAAGGAGCCTCGATGCGCATCCTCGTCTTCGGGTCCATGGCCTACGATAGGATCATGACCTTTCCCGGCAAGTTCGCCGACCACATCCTGCCCGACAAACTGCACATCCTCTCGGTGTGCTTCGTGCTGGAAGGTTTGACCGAAAAGTTCGGCGGCACTGCCGGTAACATCGCCTATTCCCTGAGCCTTTTAGGCGACAGCCCCACCATCGTTGCCTCTGTGGGCAAGGATTTTGAGCCCTACGCCGCCTGGCTTACCAAGCACGGGCTCACCCTGCAGGGCATTAGGAACGTTCCCGAGGAATTGACCGCCGGGGCCTACATCACCACGGACCAGACCGACAATCAGATAACCGCCTTCAACCCCGGAGCCATGAAGGTCCAGGCCGGGTTCCCGGTTGATGGCTTCGATCCCGCGACCACGTTAGGCATCGTCGCCCCCGGCTGCCTGGCGGACATGAAGCACTACAGCGCCAAGTTCAAGGAGCTGGGCATCCCCTTTTTCTTCGACCCCGGCCAGAACATCACCGCGTTTTCCGGCGAGGAACTGGCCGAGATGCTCACCGGGGCCAGCTATCTGATCACCAACGACTACGAGCTCCAGCTGATCATGAATGCCACCGGGCTCTCCAAAGAGGCCATACTGCACCGGGTGGGCACGCTCATCACCACCCTGGGCGAGGAAGGCTGCGTGATCAATGAGAAGGGCGCCGAGACCGCTGTCCCGGCGGCCAGGATTACAGGCGTGAAAGACCCCACCGGCGCGGGTGACTCATTCCGGGCGGGTCTGTTGCGGGGGCTGGCCCTGGGCAAACCGCTGCCCGTGGCCGCCAGGATGGGAGCCGTTGCCGCGGCCTATTGCGTGGAGCAGCACGGGACCCAGGAACACACCTTCACCGAGAAAGAGTTCCGGGCGCGCTACGAGGAGAACTTCGGGCCGCTCTCATAGCCGGGCAGGGGGCGGCAGCGCCCCCTCTCGCGTTGCCGCTGCTTCAGGACGCGGGGAGGCGCAGCAGGGAAGTGCGCCGCCTTCTTGCGAGGTTGCAGCCCCGGGAAACCGGTCTAAGACAGGCTTATTAAGATCGCCCCAGCCACCAGGGAGGACTCCATGCGCACAGGCACGGAAGAGAAAACCCCGCTTTCGGTAAGCTCCGAAAAGATCCAGGCCTACCTGCGCCAGGTGTTCGGGGATTCGGCAAAGCTCTCCTGGCTTGGCGAAATCGGCCAGAACGGCCTGCAGGGCATGAAGGAATTCGGCTACGGCAAGCCGCTGCGCATCGAGTTCTCCGTGAACGGGCGCCTGCGGTCCGCCGTTCTGTCCATCATGCGCGGCGACAAGTACGGCCACCAGTTCTACTGGGACCGGGCCGCCATCCTCATGTTCCAGCACGAGACCGCAGGGCGTATGCCCAAACATGCCAAGCCCATGGGCCTTGGCTATTTCGACGTGCGCGACAAGATGACAGGGGTTCTGGAGCCCAAGGAGTTCTTCATCTTAAACGAGCTGGTGGACGGGGACGACTACTACAAGGATCTCGAGCGCATAGGCAAAGAAGGCGCCACGCAGGACGACATCGCCCTGGTCCGGGATTTTGCGGGCTGGCTGGCCGAGATCCACGCGCAGAAGGCCGACGACCCGGACCTGTACCTGCGCAGAATCCGCAACCTGATAGGTGCCTCGGAGTGCATCTTCGGCCTGGTGGACGCCTATCCTTACCCCTACGACAAGTTTTTGCCGGAGCGCTTTCAGGCTCTGGAAAAGCGCGTTGTCGACTGGCGCTGGAAGCTGCGCAAGTACACGCACCGCTTGAGCGTGGTTCATGGCGACTTCCACCCATGGAACACCCTGGTGCGAAAAGATGATGATGGCAAATGGGATTTCTCCGTGCTGGACCGCAGCCGGGGCGAGTTCGGCGAACCGGCGGACGACGTGTCCACCATGAGCCTCAATTTCGTGCTGTTCGCGCTCTACGGCCAGACGGACAAGCCAAGGCTTTCAGGAGATTTCGAGAGGCTCTACATCGCTTTCTGGGAAGAGTATCTCTCGCGCACTGGCGATGAGGAAATTTTAGAGGTCATCGCGCCCTTCTACGTGTTCCGTGGGCTGGTGATCGCCTCTCCCCAGTGGTACCCGCACCACCCCGAGCCGGTGCGGGCCGGGCTTTTGCGCTTTCTGGAAAGGGTGCTGGAGGACGAGCGCTTCGACTGGCGGGGGATTAATAAGTATTTGGAGTAGAGGGTGGGTGAAGGAACCGGGCTCCGCCCGGACCCGGCAGGACGCTGCCCTGCACCCGCCAAAGGAACGTCGTTCCTTTGGAATCCTGTATGGCTTCGCTCTCATGAGCGTTAGGACGGTTCTGGCATGATGGGCATGGGCAACGCTGCAATGGCCGAGGAGGATGACCCGCGGGAAGCGCGTCTCGGAGCAGCTCTGTGGTTCACGGGGCTTCCAGGCTCGGGCAAATCAACCCTGGCCAGGGCAGTGCTTGAGGAACTGAAGACGCGTGGCCTGGATGTGACGCTCCTGCAAATGGATTCAAGGCGCAAGCACTACACGCCGAGGCCCCTCTACACTGCCAGGGAGCGCGCCGAAGCCTACCGGCTGTTCGCCGAAGAGGCGGCCGTGTTGGTCGAGCAGGGCATGGTGGTGCTCATGGACGGCTCCGGCCCGGAGGTGGCCATGCGCCGCACGGCCAGGGAGCTGATTCCCCGTTTCGCCGAGGTTCACCTGCGCTGCCCTGTGGCCACGGCCATGAAGCGCGAGACCGCACGCCCCGAAGGTGCGGTCATGGCCGGGTTGTACGCCAAGGCCATGAAGCGCAAGGCCACGGGCCAGAAGTTCGAGGGACTGGGCTTAGTGATCGGTGTGGACGTGCCCTTCGAGGAGGACCCGGGCGCAGAACTGGTGCTCGACGCCTCCTCCTTGAGTACGGACGCCATGCGCGACAAGGTTCTGGAACGGTTCGCTGTCTGGCTGGGTCCGTCTCTGAACGCATAGGGAAACAACGGGTCGGACGTTTTCCCACGGCCTCACCCACGCCTTCCCAAGGTACTTCAGCGAGCCCCCTTTGACCGCGCCCCGTCCATGCATTATCATGCCAAAATGAAGTTTCATGTCCTCACGTTCGGCTGCCAGATGAACGCCGCCGATTCCGGCTGGCTGGGCCGCAGCCTGACCCGCATGGGCTGGGAGGAAACTCCCGAAGACGAGGCCCAGGTCTACATCGTCAACACCTGCTCCGTGCGCGAAAAACCCGAGCAGAAGGTCTACAGCCTTCTGGGCAGGCTCTCGGCGCACCTCGACCGCGACCCGGACATGTTCTGCGCCGTGGGCGGGTGCGTGGCCCAGCAGATGGGAACGAAGCTCTGGAACCGGTTCCCCTTCGTGCGCCTGGTCTTCGGCACGGACGGCATATCCCAGGCCCCCCAGGCTCTTGCCAGGCTGGCTGGTCATCCCAAACTCAGGCTCTCGCTGTTGGATTTCACGGAAGACTACGTGGAGCGCGACCCGGCTCTCCCTGGAGCCGCGTCCTCCCCGCTGGCCTTTGTGAACATCATGCAGGGGTGCGACAACTTCTGCACCTACTGCATCGTGCCCTATGTGCGGGGCCGGCAGAAGTCCCGGGCCAGCTCGGCCGTCCTGGACGAATGCGCGTCGCTGGCCGCGTCCGGGGTCAAGGACATCACTCTTTTGGGCCAGAACGTGAACAGCTACGGTCTGGATTCCGGCGGGGACGGCGTTACTTTCCCGCAGCTTCTGCGCCAGGTGGCGTCCATCCCCGGGGTGGAGCGTCTGCGCTTCACAACCTCGCACCCGAAGGACCTGGCAGAGGAGGTCATCGCCGCCTTCGGCGAGCTCCCCAACCTGTGCCCGAGCCTGCATCTGCCCGTGCAGTCCGGCTCGGACGCTGTGCTTAATCGCATGGGAAGAAAATACACCAGCGCACAGTACATGGCCAAGGTGGAGGCCCTGCGCCGGGCCAGGCCCGATATTTCCCTTTCCACGGATTTTATCGTCGGATTTCCGGGTGAGACGGAAGAGGACTTCCGGGCCACCATGGATCTCATCCGTGCGGCAAAGTTCGAGGGTTCCTTCTCGTTTATCTATTGCGACCGCCCAGGCGTGGCCTCGGTCAAGATGGAACCCAAGGTGCCGGACGACATAAAATCCTGGCGGCTGGGAGAGCTTCAGACCTTGCAAAATGCCCAGCAGCAGGACATGCTGAATGACCTGACCGGGACCGTGGCCATGGTGTTGGTGGAAGGGCCCGGAAAGAAGCGTGATTCGGAGATTTCGGCCTGGCGTGGCCGCGACGAGGCCGGGCGGGCAGTGAACTTTTCGGCTCCGCGCGAGCCCGACCTTTTCGGAAAAATTGTTCCCGTGTTGATCACTCAGGCCAAGAAGCACTCACTGTGGGGGGAGGCGCAACCATGATCGAGATGAAAGTGTTCGGCCTTGCCCTGGACGAGGACACCCAGGCCCCGGTGCTCATCCTCAAGGACCTTGAGGACAAGACCACCCTGCCCATATGGATCGGGGCCATGGAGGCCATGGCCATATCGCTCACCTTAAACGACGTGAAACTGCCACGGCCCATGACCCACGACCTGCTCCTCTCCACCATCCGGCGGATGGGCGGCGAGGTGCGCACCGTGTCCATCACGGAGCTGCGCGACGGAACCTTCTTCGCTGAGATAGCGGTGGAAGGGGTTGGGAAAAACTTGGCGATCGATTCGCGCCCGTCGGACGCGGTGGCCTTGGCCCTGCGCGCCAAGGCGTCCATATTGGTTGATCCCAAGGTGATCGAGGCCCTGTCCGAAGCTAAGCCCAAGCCCGGTAACGCCGAGGGCGAGGACAAGTGGGCGGACATTCTGGAGAGCTACAACCCCGAAGACACCAAATACAAGATGTAGAGCCATGATAGACCTGCACACCCACACCACGTTCTCGGACGGAGAACTGATTCCCGCGGAATTGGTCCGGCGCGCGGCCATTGCCGGGTACAAGGGGCTGGCCATCACCGACCACGCCGACCCTTCCAACATGTACCACATCATCGAGAACCTCCGCCGCTTCGCGGACGAGACCGGCCCCTACCTGGACTGCAATTTGGCCGTGGGAGTGGAGCTGACCCACTGCCCGCCGCCGCTCATCCCGGGGCTCATCGTGGAGGCTCGCCGGTCCGGGGCCATGGTGGTTGTTGTGCACGGGGAGACCATCGTGGAGCCTGTGGCCAGGGGCACCAACCTGGCGGCCATCGAGGGTGGGGCGGACGTGCTGGCCCACCCGGGGCTGATTACCGAGGAGGAGGTCAAGCTGGCCGCCGAAAAAGGTGTGCATCTTGAGATAACCACCCGCAAGGGCCACAGCCTGACCAACGGGCATGTGGCTGCCCTGGCCCGGAAGTTCAAGGCCAAGCTGGTGATAGACAACGACGCCCATGCGCCTGGCGACCTGGTGTCGCAGGACATGCGGCGTATGGCTGCGTTGGGAGCCGGCCTCACTTCCCAAGAGATCCAGAAAGCCGAGAAGAATGCGGAAGAAATTTTCCAGAAGTTTTTTTTGAAGAAAAAATAGGCTGACCCGAAGGGGCGGTCCATATCTCGAATCGGTTTGACGCCGCCCATGTAAGCGTGTCCGTGAAAACGCTCTTCTCCTCCTTCCTTGGGGTCCTGCTGCTGGTCACCTGCCTTTTGCTCAAGGATTAGCTTCCCTTCCCCTTCGATCACAGCTGAAGTGTGATGAACTCCAATCGCTCTCCGATCACCTCTTGCTTTTTTATTCGTGGCTATCCCCTTAACTCCGCATAGGTGACAGGGGTGGCACTGGAGCAGGCCCTCAAGAGGCGGTCGAAGCCCTGCCCAGGCCAGAAACGGCGGTTGAATCGGTAGCAGAATTCATCGAGGTATTTTTGAAGATGCT